>CABRGT010000018.1 GCA_902470475.1 uncultured Porphyromonadaceae bacterium
TCGGCCACCTGCGTCGAGTCGTCGCCTGCCTCGAGGGCTGCCTGCGCATCGGCGCGAGCCTGGAGTTCGTCGCGCGTCGGGGTCCACAGGTTGTCTTCGAAGTGGTCGAGGCGGGCCTGTATGCTGTCGCGTGCATGCTTCAGATCCTCCTGGTCAGGATACATCTGTGCCAGCGATTTGTTCTTCAGATTGCGTGTCTTGTAGATCTCGCCGTCGTACATGTTGAGAGTGAAATAGTCATCGTAGGTGCACGTGGGCAGATTATTGTCATCGTTGACAAATATCTGCTGCAGGGCAAGGTGCGGACGCAGGTCGGCCATCTGTATCCAGAACATGGGGTAGCGGATGGCTTCGCCGCCGAAGTCGCCTGAGCGGTGGAGTACGGGACAGATGGCTTCGACAGTCGGACGCAGACGGTTGTTGCGCGTGTCGAAGGTCCATTTTTCAATTATATAGTAGCTGAGCACCTCGTTGGACGGTACGTCGCTTTCGTCGATAGTGAATCGCGGATTCTTTTCGCTTGAACCGCGCGCCGGCTCGTAGATGATGTGGAATCGGTCGAGGATGTCCTTTACCGGCACCTGGTATTTTTCGTTGAAAATCTCGCGTCCGTCGAGATACTCATAGGCCTTGAGGCTGTTGTCGGCCAGCAGGCGCATGATGATGCGGAAGAGGTTCTCGTGGCCTTCCTCAAGTTCTTCGGGAAAATAAAGGGGCGCGTTGGCATCCTTGTCGAGGTCGAGTTCGCGGTATATGACGCGCATCCACTGCACGTCGGCGTCGCTCAGCCCCTGGTTGTCGTAGAGGCCCTGCATGCGCTCGGTGACGCCGGCCTGCTGCGTCTGCGCCTGACGCTCGCCGGGGCGCCGTCGCGTGACGGTCGAGCCCGTGGGTGTCTGGTCCTGTGCCACGATGGCGGCTCCGGCCGTGGCCAGCACGATGGCTGACAGTGTATATCTGAGTGCTTTCATAAGCTATGGCGGTTGATGCGGATTTAGGTTAATTGATGATTACTTCCATTGGCGAAAGATCACGGGTGATACCGTCGGGGCCGATGGCTTTGATGCGCGATATGTAGAATCGCTTGCCGCGCTGCAGGCGCTGGAACGACTGCTTCTGGCGTGCCGAGAAGTTGGGGCCGTCGCTCACTTCGGGTATGGCATTGCCCATCGAATCAAAGAATACGGTCTCGAAGCTGACGACCTTGAAAGGCGTGTTGAGCAGACCGTCGTCTATGGCTGCTTCCAGGCCGGGGGCTTTCAGCAGAAGTGTTTTGGCAAACGGTTTGCCGCCGCGGTAGCGGTCGGCGTTGCCCTGTGCGTCGGCGTAAGTGATGTAAGGTGTCGGATCAGGCAGTTTGCGCACGCGGAATGTCGTCTGTGCCATCTGCACCTGACGGCCGTCCATGTTGGCGGTGACGGTGATCGTGGCGTCTTTGCCGACGGCTGCAGGGCGCGCAACCCAGTGATCGCCCGAGCGTGTGAGCGAGCCGTTCGACATCGTGGCGGATATGTCGCTCATGGCCACGCCGGGTACGGAGATGCTGATGGGGTTGTCGATGCCGCCGTAGAGCACGTTCATCATCGTTGCCGATACGGTGGCCATCGGCTCGATGACTGTGTATGAGGATTCATAGGGGTGTCGGGTAACAGATCCGTCGCCGTGGGTGACCTCGATGAATCCGCTGTAGGAGAAAGTGCCGGTCTGATTCGGGGTCAGCTCATAGAGGCCGCGGTCGTTGTCGAGCTGTTTGCCCTGAACATACACCACGGGACGTGCTGTGGTGTCGACGGCGGCAAGGACAATGCTGGCCGAGTATTTGCCGCCGCGCATGACCATGCGCGACTGGGGCATCACGTAGGCCTGCAGTTCGTTTACGCGTACGTCACCGGCATCGACCTGCGAGTAGATCGTCGACAGGGCCTCGCCTTCGGCGTAGAGTATGTCGCTCTGAAGCTTGGTGAGGAGTGTCACGGCAGCCACCACAGGCTGCTGGTCGAACTTGGCTTCTTCCCAGGTCTGCGGGGCAAGTGTGCCGGCGCGCTTTATCGGGGCCGTCGACAGCATATTGGCAATATTGGCCTGCTTGAGCGAGTCGGGTACGAAGGTGGCGATGAAGTCGCGGTAGGAGTCGATGCGCAGGCGCAGGCGTTCGCCGGGGCTGTTGCCCGGGCCGAGCATCACTACGGCGGCAGCTTCGAGATCGTCGCGGTTGAGGATGTTGTCGGGGTCGCCGTCGGCTCCGTCGGCCTGATGCACGATCGCAAGCTTGAGCGAGTCGACCAGACCGATCATCTGTTCGGTGGCGAGCCGCACCTGAGTGGCGCGGTCGAGCCATGCCTGCCCTTTGTCGGGGTTGAGGGCGGTGAAGGCTTCCAGCTGTCTGTACATAGCCTCGTTGCGCTGGGCCACATTGTCGTTGGTCCTGGTGAGCCCTTCATGGACCTGCGTGAATCCGTCGAGCACATCGCTTGAGACATTCAGCGCCAGCATGGCGGTCAACACGATGTACATCAGGTTGATCATCTTTTGGCGCGGGCTGAGCCTGTTGTTGTTAGCTCCCATTTACAGTAGGTGGTGTGGAGTTATTCGTTAATCAGTGATTGCCGTTGGGATAGGCAGGAGATACGTTGCCGGTGATGGGCTTGCCCCCGTCGGGTTCCATGGCCATGGGACGGTACATGTTTACGGTCATGGCGGTGAGCATCTTCTCGTAGACGCTGTTGAGCTGCTGCAGGTGGCGCGCCATCTTTTCGGTCTCCTCGCAGTAGCGCACGCTGTTCGACGCGCTCTTCTCGTACATGTCGCGGATGTCCTTGATGCCGCGGTTGACGCGGTCGATGGCGTCGAGCTGCGATGATACGCTTTTGAGCTGTATTTCGTAGATTGTGTTCAGCCCGGTGATGTTATGGTTAAGGGCCGACATCTGCTCTACATAGCCCTGCGACGAGCGGGTGATGTTTTCGGAATTTTCGGTGATGGCGCGATATGATGCCAGCAGGGTGTCGCTGACCTGGTTGAGAGCTTCGGTAGTCTGGCGCAGGTGCTGCATCTCCTCGGCTATGCCGGCCATGCGGTCGAGATATTGCTGGGTGGCCGATGTGAGCTCGGCCATGCGCGAAAGCTGGTCGGCTGCCGCCGCCATCTTGGAGATCGCACCCGAGAGCGATCGTGAGTCTTCCTCGGAGAGGTCGATGCCGTCGGGAATGCCTGCGGCGGCACGGGCCTGGGCGCGTGTCGGTCGCAGGGTGCCGCCCGCGTGGGCTACGGCGCTTGTCTCGCTTGCCTCGGTGTCTTCGCTGTCGTCGTCGCTGTCGTCGCTTTCATGCTTTTTGGCGAGTTCGGGGAATACTTCCTCCCATTTGTATTCGCGCGGCGGACGGTCGAAAGCCGTCAGGATGAACATCAGCACCTCGGTGCCCATGCCGATCGACAGCAGCATGTTGCCGCCGGGTAGGTGAAGGATCTTGAACAGTGCGCCCCAGATGACGATGGCCGCACCTATGGAGTAGGCAAAGTTGAAGAAGCGCTGGCCGTTCTCGCTGCTGATGAATGCTCCGATGCCGCGGCGGTATTTTTGAACTTTTCCCATTGTCGTTTACGTGTAGAGTGTTGTTTGGATGATTGATGGAGAGAGATTATTTGTTTTTCTGGCGGTTGCCGCGTGCGAAGCCGATCTGCGAGCGCACACACCGGAATCCGATGTATGACCGCTGCTCGTTCTGATACTCCCACATGCGGAGGTCGGAGCGGATATTATGTGCTACGTCCTTCCACGAGCCACCGCGCACGATCTTGCGCTTCATGCGGTAGGGGTCTTCCTGTGCGGCGTCGTAGCGGTATTCGGGATTGAGGTCGTTGGTGAGGCGTCCGACACTTTCTGTATATGCCGTCGAGGTCCATTCGCTGACGTTGCCGGCCATGTCGTAGAGGCCGAAGTCATTGGGCGCGTATGTGCCGACGCGCGATGTGATCACATGTCCGTCGCGCACGAAGTTGCCCTCGCCGGGCTTGAAGTTGGCGTAGAAGCATCCCTTGTCCTCGCTCAGGGCCAGGTCGCCGTCCCATGGGTACATGTTTTCGTCGACACCGGCGCGTGCGGCGTACTCCCATTCCGCTTCGGTAGGCAGGCGGTAAGGCTCCACGTAGATGCCTTCCTTGCCCAGGGCGCGGCGCAGGAAATCGGTGCGCCAGTTGGCGAAGGCGTTGGCCTGTTCCCAGCTTACGCCTACTACCGGGTAGTCCGTGTAGCCGCCGTGGGCGAAGTACATGCGCACGTAAGGTTCGTTGTACGAGTTTTCGAAGTCGTTGACCCAGGCCGTGGTGTCGGGGTATACGTTCACGATATATGTGTTGAGGAAGTCGTAGTCGCCCGTCAGACGGCGGTTGACTGTCTGGCGCACAATCTCGCCGGCATCATTGATGTAGGCGGTGTCCTTCGATATCATGGGATTGTCGGTCGCGGCGGCGCGGTCGGTGTTGAGGTCGCGGCGGCGCGGATCGAGACGGTTGCGGCGGCGTGCTGCCTCGGTGTGGTTGTAGATCTCATAGCGGTAGTTGAGCTGTGAGCCGTCGAGTTCGCGCACGCCTGTTATGGGATTGGTGCGGTAGAGGCTCTCGATGGCACGCTGCTCGTCCTCGTTGGGATTGCGCCATGGTATGGGCTTGTTCCAGTTGAGGTGGGGCTTGATCGGATTGCCCTCACGGTCTTCCTCGATGCGGAAGTCTTCATTGCCGCCGTACTGCGGATCGGCGAGGCGCTCGCGGATGATGGAGTCGCGCACCCAGAATACAAACTGCTTGTACTTGCCGTTCGTGATCTCGGTCTCGTCCATCCAGAAGCCGTCGACAGAGATTCCGTGGGCATCGGCGGTCAGATTCCAGGCCGAGTCGGGCTTGGCCACGCCCACTTTCATCGAGCCGCGGTCGACCAGGACCATGCCGTAGGGTGTCGGCTCGGCGAAGGAAGCGCCGCCCACGCCGGTGACTTCACCGCCGGCCGACGAGCGCGGGCCGGTGGCGCACGAAGTGGTCAGCTGCAAGGCCGCGCCGGCGCAGATAAGTAGTATTTTTGTGTATCTGTTCATTGTCCTTTATAGTGGAGTGTTCGTTGGTTTACATTATGCGGATGCTCTTGTGGCGGTTGCGGTTCTTTTCACCCAGGTCGAGCTTCAGCCGGTAGCCGAGTACTATCTCGTGGCTGCCCGATGAAGCCGAGTGGATAGCCGAGGTGGCGTAGTCGTAGCTGTAGCCCAGATAGAAATTCTTGATCTCGGCAGCTATTGTCGCTGTCACGGCGTCTTTCCACCGGTAGCCGATGCCGAAACTCAGAAACTTGTTGTATCGGGCGCGGGCCATCACTTCGCCGGTGGTGAACGTGAAGTCGCTCTTGACCATCACTGAAGGCATTATTTCAAATAACGTGTTTCTGACCGGAATATTGCATCCGCCTATGAAATAAAGTGTGCGCGAGGCCTTGAACTCATAGATCTGCTCACCGGCCACGTCGCCTCCGTTCTCGCCGCCCATCTTTATGGTAGGTGCGCTCAGGTGGGTGACTGACAGGCCTGCATGCCACATCTTGTGCTGGTACCAGATGCCGGCTCCCAGGTCGAGGGCTGTGCCGTGCAGGTCGGTCATCGGAATGCCCTCGTCCGAGCCCTGGTGATAGTCATCGCCGTCGGGGAGGTATACTTCGCTGCCCTTGAAGCGCTGGTCGTACATGCCTATCTGGAGAGCCACGGTGAATTCGCCGCCCCAGCGCTTGCGCTTGTAGCCTATCTGCGCATTGAGATTCAGAGAACTGTACAGGCCGTAGGATTCCTGTTGCATCACCACGCCGGTGGAGAAGCGCTGCTCCAGTAGCTTGAAGGGCATGTCGGCGGCGGCCAGAAAGGTGCGTGGTGCGTTGTCGATACCCACCCACTGCAGGCGTCCGGCGCCGCGGATGCTCAGAAAGTCGGTGCGGCCGGTTGCTGCGGGGTTATAAAGGGTAGGCAGTTCATAGAATTGAGTGAACTGAGCGTCGGTCTGTGCCTGAAGTCGGCCCGCGGTGGCTGCCACAGCGAGCAGAATGATTATGAGTCGGTGCTGGATGCCTGATTTCATGGTTTTACTCGAAATAGAAGGTCAGGACTATCATCTTCGACGTCGCTTTCGAAAGCGAATTGGTGAATTTAAGCTTGTCGGGATCGTCGGCCAGGTCGGGGCGGTCGTGAGTGAGCACGTCGGTCAGACCCAGGCAGAACTTGATCTCGGGAATAAGCTTGAAATATGGCAGGTAGAAGTCGCAGCCGAAGCCGATCGAGAGAAACATCTCGCCCGTCTTGAGCTTGAGCAGATCGCTCCGCTTTTTAGCCACATCGAAGGCCGGCATGATACCGGCCGTCACGTAAGGCCGGGCGTTGCGCACTCGCATGGCGGCGTATTTCAGGTCCAGAGGCATTATCACGTAGGTTGACTTGATATTCTGCCGCTGTTCGGCGCCTGTGGCTACTTCGCGGAAGCGGATATCGCGGCTGCCGAACATCATGCCGGGTGAAAAGCGCACCGAAAAGTAGTTGTTGAACCGCAATGCAAGCAGGCCTGTGACTGTGAATCCGGGCTGGTAACCGGGCTGGTCCGCACGCCATTGCTCTCCCTGCTCTGTGATCAGACCGTTGTGGGTCAGCCGGAGGTCTTCGGCGAAGGCACCGATCGAGAATCCCAGGTGCCAGCGGCGCATGTCGGCATAGGGGCGGTTCTCTATCTTGTCGTTGAGCCGTCGTCCCGCGGCGGGTACTGCGGCGGCCATTGCAAAGACTATCAGTGTGATTATGATTGAAAACTTTTTCATCACATTCTTTAACGCCAAAAAACGGCGAATATTGTGCCGTCGCAAAAAATAGCCCCGTGCCAGACCTGCCGGGAGGCCGCACGGGGCGTATGCCGTTTTTTATGCGATGATCAGATCACGTCATAATCCAGACCGATGTAATGCTGGTAGGGGTGATCGCAGGCCGGACATTCCTTGGGAGGCTCGGTGCCTTCATATACGTAGCCGCACACGAGACATTGCCAGCGGATGGGTGTGTCGCGCTTCCATACGGTACCTTCGTTCACTTGCTTAAGGTAGTGCATGAAGCGTTCGTGGTGACGCTTCTCTATTGTGGCGATGGCACGGAAATGATCGGCTATTTCGGCGAAGCCTTCTTCTTCGGCGGTCTTGGCGAAGCCGATGTAGAGATCCACGCCTTCAGCTTTCTCTTCGTTGGCGGCCGTGAGCAGATTCTGGGCCGTTGTGCCTATAATGCCGGCGTCGGCTGCTACCGGGACGGTGATTGAGCCGCCTTCAAGCATCTTGAAATATACTTTGCTGTGGTGTAGCTCGTTGTCGGCAGTCATGCGGAAGATCTGTCCGATCGGGAAGTAGTTTTCCTTATCGGCCTGCTGTGCATAATATGTATAGCGGGTGTATGCCGATGATTCGGCGAGATAGGCCACGACGATATTCTTTTCAGTCTGTGTGCCTTTGATACTTTTTGTAGCCATAATATATAAAGGTTGAATTGGTTGGGTTCGTGTCTCTGGTGTATAACGAGCTGTACGGCCCGATTGTTCATAGTGCCGCCCGCCTTGTCCGGGCGGGCGGCTTGGTGTCTGTAGTGTTTTATGTCAGTATCCGGCAATCGGCCCGTCGGCATGGATTAATAGTTCCACTGGCAGGCGACCATCCGCAGGTTGGGACAGGCTTGGGTGCGGAGATCTATGATCTGATTATAGCGGCAGTTGATGTAGGTCAGGTTCTGGTCGAACGATACATCGAGGGTCTGCAGTTCGTTGTTGTCGCAGATCAGACGCTGCAGGAAGGTCTGATTACTCAGGTTCAGTGTCGACAGATCGTTGTACGAGCAGTCGACGAACTGGATGTTGGGGCAGTTGTTGACATTCAGAGCCGTCAGATCATTGTATGAGCATACGAGGTCAAGCAGGGCTGAGCAGTCGTTGACCGTAAGGGTCTTCATGTTATTGTCGGAGCAGACCATGAAACTCAGGGCAGGCAGGTTGGATATGATCAGGTTGGCCAGTGCGTTGTCGTCGCAGTTCATGTTCTGCAGGTTGGTGAGGCCGGCCAGTGTCAGCGAGGTCAGTTTGTTGTATCCGCAGTAGAGATCCTTAAGGGCCGTGCAGTCATCCACTGAGAGAGTCTCGAGTTTGTTCGACTGGCAGTTGAGGCTCTTGAGAGTCGGAGAGTTCGACACGTTAAGGGCGGTGAACTGGTTGGAGGCGATATTGAGTTCCTGCAGGAACGGAGTGTCGGTGACATTGAGCTCGGCGATGCGGTTGTTGTTCACAATAAGTTTAGTGAGCTGCTGGCATCCGTCGATCTTGAGTTCGGCCAGGCTGTTGCGCGAGGCGTTCACATCGGTCAGCGCAGTGTTGCCGGTGAGATCGAGCGATGTGAGTTTGTTGCGCGATACGTTCACGGTGGTCAGTGCGGTGAAGCCGGAGAGGTCGAGAGTGCCGGCGAGTTTCTTGTCTTTCCAGTCGATGGCGGTCACATGGCCGTTTTCGACTTTGACGCCTTCCCATGTCGAAGGGGCTTTCAGATTATTGATTTTAAGGGCTTCGGCGTTGGTGGCGGCTTCTACAGCGGGCTGGGCCAGAAATGCCTGAAGTTGCTTGAGTTCGTTCTTGGCGATGTTCTGTGCGGAGGCTGCTAAAGAACAGAGGGCCACGGCTAAGAATAATGCGATCTTTTTCATATTTGGTGAGTTTTAGGATTAATTTCGTTTTATTTTCCGACGATTTAATTATCTAACAACACCATCGTTCCGATTGTTTTCGGACCCTCAAAAAAAATTAAAGATTCTCAATCATGGTCAGGGACGGGAAGAAAATATACGAAAAAAGAGCTGCGCCGGGATGGCACAGCTCTGTATGGAATGGTCTCCGGAGCAGGTTATTTACCGAAGATGTAGTTGTACTGCTGCATCAGGCGCAGGAAGCGCAGATCGTCGCGCAGAGCTCCGGCATTGACGGGGCCGTCGGTGTTGTTCATCCAGTTGTGGTTGTCGCTGTATCCGGCCTTGAGCGAGCGCTCGACAGCGTCAAGCGCCCTCTGGTCGTCGTCGCGCAGCATGTAATAGCAGGCTGCAAGGTAGTTGACGCGTCCGTCGTTGTCGGGTACGGTCGCTATGATATTGTCGATCCATGCGTCGGCTTCGGCTTCGCGGCCAAGTCCGAGCAGTGCGAATCCGCGCAGCGATGCAATGTCCTCGTCGGTGAATCCCTCCACGTCGAGTGCCTGCTGGTTGAACTGGCGGGCTGCGGCGGGCTGGTTCATGAATGAGCCGTGGATCCATGCTCGCAGAATGTAGATTTCGGGATTGGAGGCGTCCAGCATCGATGCCTCGCCCAGAACGGCTACAGCCTGTTCGTAGTCTTTCTTGTCTACATAGTTTAGCGCCATCTCCACCAGGCCCGGTACGTATTCGCGGTCGATGACCATGGCATGGCCTCCGGCGGCGATAGCCTCGTCGTGGCGACCCTGAGCCCGCAGGATGCGCGAGCGTGTCACATAGTATTCGGCCACGGAGCCGCCCGAGTCGGTGATGGCCTTGTCGATCTGGGCCAGGGCTTCGTCGTAGCGGCCCAGCCCGAGCTCGCAGCGGGCAATCGAGGCGTTGAGGCCGTGGTAGTTGTACAGACGCTGGTCGATGATGGTCTGGAAGTCGTCGATGGCGGCCAGGTAATTGTAATGTGCCTGGGCGATGGTGGCGCGCAGATAGCGGTAGAGTCCGTTGCCGGGCACAGCCTCTATGGCGCGGGTAAGGCCGTCGACGGTCGCCTTGTAGTTGCTGTTGCCGTAGTTGACCAGGGCTGAGATGGCGCGCTGGTCGCGCGAGTTGAGCGAAATGGCCACGAGCAGATCCTCGACAGCGCCTTCGTGGTTGCCCATTGTCTTGCGTACGGATGCGCGGCGCACGTAAATCTCGGGCTCGTTGGCATTGAATGCCACGGCCTGTTCGAGAAGCTCTTCGGCTTCGGTGTAGTTGCCTTCGGCGGCCGAGCAGCGGGCCATGCCGATCAGGGCTTCGGTGCTGCGTGTGTTCATACGCTGTATGCGCATGAACTCGCGGCGGGCTTCCTGAGTCTGACCCAGGTCGAGCAGGGTAGTGGCGCGCTGGTAAATGGCCGATGCCGACTGCGGCTCGAGAGCCAGGGCCGAATCGATATCGGCCAGTGCAAGCTGAGGTTTCCCGGTCTGATTGTATATGCCGGCGCGCAACATCAGGGCCTGGAACTTGGTGTCGCGGTCGTTGCCGCAGTAGCGGAGGGCGTTGTTGACGTCATCGAGCGCCCGCACATATTCGTTGTGGCGGTAGTATTCGTTGGCGCGGCGGAACCAGGTCAGGTGGTCTTTCGGATTAGCCTGAAGCTGCTGGTCGTAGACGCCTATTACGGCGAGAGTCATGGGATTGTCAATGATAGCCGGGGCATTTTGCGCTGCCAAAGCGACGGCCAGGGCTGTCAGAGCGACTTTGATTACTTTCATTTTGATGTCTGCAAGAAATTGAGTTACAAATTTACCGCTTTTGGATTAACGCTCAAAATCAATTAACATTTATTTTGCGATTTTGTGGCTGTCAGGGCGATCAGATCGGAATATCGCGATTTACCCTCGGTGGCGCGGCCGTAGCGCACGGCGCGGTGAGGGCATATGTGGTAGCACCGCAGGCACAGGGCGCAGCGGTCGCCCCAGCAGGGACCGCCGACGTGCATCGAGATGTTGCCTGTCGGACATGAGCGTGCGCACAGACCGCAGCCTACGCAGGAGTCGGCCGCATGGAAGGGCTTGGGCGACATGGCGTGCCGCACGAACCATGGGTATATGACCGCGCTCTTGAACCATGCGAAGCGGCCGCGCACGCAGTCGTCGGCAGCCGATCCGGAGCGGATGCGCGCCGCTATGGCGGCGATGCGTGCCGGAGCGGCGGCGATCTTGGCCTCCGCCACTTCGGGCGAGTCAGTGTCGAACCCCTTCATCAGCACATAGGTGTTGGGCATCTGCACGGAGAACGCGGCGCGGGCCGAGCCTCCGCAGTCCGCGATCAGTTTCCTCCACTGGCGTGCCGTCAGTCCCGTGTCGTCGCCGCAGGTCATCACCGCCCAGTGCGGCAGTCCGTGTAGTCCGGGGTACGCATGCATAACGTCGCGGATCCAGCCGACAACCACCGGAGGCACACCCCATGAATATACGGGAAATACCCACACGACTTTGTCGCCGCTTACATCGCGCGGGTGGTCCGGGAAGACTGTCAGATCCGTGTCCGCCAATTCCTGACCGAGCTGCAGGGCGGCGAACATGCTGTTGCCTGTGCCTGAGAAGACGAGGATCATCGGGTGTGGCGGATTACGACTTTGGTGGCCCCGAAACCGTATTCGCGGAAGGAGGCATCGCTGACGTCGTGGCCTTTATAGCGGTGATTGAGTTCTTTCATCAGTGCGGCGCGTAGAACACCTTCGCCTTTGCCGTGAATGAAGATTATCGTGCGACCGGGATATTTAAGATTTTCGTCCATGATGCGGCGGAAGGTGTCGATCTGGTAGTTGAGTATGTCGGATTTCGACATGCCGTCCGTGGTATACAGCAGTTCGGACGAATGAAGGTCGACCTCGAGGGGTACGGACAGATCGGGCTTCACGGCGCGGCGTTCCACAGCGCGTGGCCGTCGGCGGTCGGCGGTCTGTTTCTGTGTCAGGGCTGCCTGAAGGGTCTCAGCTTGCGATGGCCCGGGACGGCCCATGGTTTTGTCGTCGCGCACGATATCCAGAGCTATTACCTTCGATTCGAAATAAGGATTGACATCGAAACAGTGCAGGCGGGCGAATTTGGTGGCGTCGAGTCTCTGCTCGAAGTCGACAGGCGCCTTGCGGGTATACTCACCAGGGCGCTTGAACGGAAGCGCCTGCACCGAGATGCGGTCGATGTCGGGCAGATCATCTACGGTGAGTTCGAAAAGAAATTCCTGCATCTGAGGCTCGATGATGCCGCCGAAACGCAGTTGCCAGCTTTCGCTGTCGCGGCGCCGGGTGGCTACGGTCAGGTACAGCCAGTAATTCGAGTCGTTGACAAACGAGGCGTCAAAGGTGGTCGAGCTAAGACGGCGGATGTCGGCCGGCTCGAAGCCTATGACGAGGTTGAGTTTTTCGCCTTCGGGAGTTTCCTCTATTGCAGGAAGCGGTTCGGGCTCAGGTTCAGGTTTGCGTGCCACCTCCGGAGCTACTGCGGCCCCAGCGGCCGCCCGCGGCTTTGGCTTCAGGGCCTCGGGTACATCCTTTTTATAAAATGAGTCGCCCGAAGCGACTACCACGCATTCGCGTGCGAGGACAGGCGTCTCGAAACCGTCCTCGTCGACATAGGCCATCTGACCATCTATTTTTGTGACACGTCCGCCTCCCACACTGTTGAGGTAGCGCACGGTGTCTCCGACTTTAAGTTGCATATATTTCTTATTTTTTGCAAAAGTACGATATTTTCGCCTTAACGGCAAAAATATCTGCGCCAGAGGTCGGCAGCCGGCCTCTCGAACAGACGGTTTAACAGGAATGCTCCCCCGGCTGTCAGCGCCAGAAGTATCCATACGAAGGCTGTGTGTGATATCGCGAAGCCGAATTTTTCGAATAGTACGCGCAGATATTCACCGCCGAGTACATGGATCATATAGAAACTGAAGCTTACGTTGCCGAAGCAGACAAGCGGACGCAACTGAAGCAGCCTTGTCAGCAACCCTCCGCGCCGGTCGAGCGCCGTGAAAATTATTATAAGCAGCATCGACGGCCCCCACCACAGCGCCGCCGAGGCATACTGCGCCGGTATGTGACTGTAGAGCAGAATAGCGCCGCTGAAGATGCCGATTGCGGCGGCTTCGACAATAGTGCGCAGGACGTAGGATTGCGCGCACAGGGCGCTCACAGCATGTGATCCGCGTGCGCGCAGCCACAATTGCCACAGGAACATTCCAAGCAGGAAATCGACAAGCCGCATCGGCGGAAAAACATAGATAAGCGACCGTGTCATGTCGTCGGGAACAAGCTGCACGGCAAGGAAATACACAGCCAGTAAGGCGCATAGTCCTGAGGCCGTGCCGCGCATGCCGATGCGTGCCGGCACTCCGGCAAGCGCCGGAAACAGCAGGTAGCACGGCAGCAGTGCCGACAGGAACCACGACACGCTGTTGCCCGAGAAATAATATGCCGAATTCGGTATCCACGCCTGAAGCAGCAGCAGATTTGATATTTCGGGCAAAATGTCAGCCGAAGTCAGCACGGGCCATTGTACCGCGATGGCAGCCGCCAGGCAAAGCACGTGCAGCGGATAGATTTTCGAGAGGCGCCCGCTGATGAAGCCGGAGTAGGTCACCGTGGCGCGCATGAACCGGTCCTCGAAGCCTTTGCACAGCACGAATCCGCTAAGTATCATGAAGAAACTCACGCCGAGATCGCCTCCGGCCGTGAACCCGCAGAAGTGATGCATGAATATTGCGATGGCAAATAGCCCGCGTAATGACTGAAGCGTCCGGAACATCGTGGAAATTTTTCACAAAGATAGACATTTATACCGGAAACGTCAAGGGCGTCGCGGCATATGATAAAAAAGTGTGCCACCCGCCAAAGAGGTGGCACACCCGCAGTCGCAAAAGATGTCAGAAAATAAAATCCCGGATGCGCTGCTTCATTAAGGAGTGAGGAGAATGCCTCGGCCTGTAAAATTATATCGGTTAAGGTTGGGGTTTCCGGCAATCATTCAGATGTCATTGTATATTGTGTCGTCAATGGTGTCGTCGACGCCGTCTGCGAAATCGAGATCGTTGTCGGGATCCGTGAGAATGTCGTCGCCATCGGTAATGTTGGGTTCGCCGATAACGTCGGGGTCGTCTCCGCCTTCGTTGTCTTCGTCGGAGTCCGGTTCGGTCTCCTGCGGATCTTCGGGATCTATCTCGATGGGCTCGTCGGTGTCATATACCGGCTCGGGCTGGTCGTATGTCTCCTGATAACGGAGTACTTCGTTCCACTGGATGGAATTCTGCCAGTCGATCTGCTCATGGGCGGAAAGCTCATTCCATTCCTGCGCGTCGTAGGTGCCGTAGACACCGCCGTGCCACAGGAACGTGCCGCCGGGACCTACGTCGGCACGGGCTGCGGCGAACGCTTCGCCGAATGTCATGTCTTCGGTGACTGCATTTGACATCGGGGCACGGCCTATGAATGTGCGCTCGTGAATATCGCCGTCATCGTCGATGTCGATGTAGGTGATTTCCGATTCGTCGGCCGCAGTTGCCGAGGTCAGTGCGGTGGCGGCAATGCCTATCGCGAGTCCTGTGCCGGCTGCTGCGGCTACTTTGAGGCCGGTCGAGGATTTTTCAGTCTGTGTGTTCTCAGACTGTGCTTCAGCTTCGGAATTATTCTTGATCGGGCATTCGGCATCGTTGATGCGGGTGAGTTCGTTATCCATATCTTAATGTTTGAGTTGTTATCTGTTGACAATGCAAAGTTACAGCGCCGCGATGCCCTGTGGCAAATATCTGCGGCGATTTTCCACCAACTACCACGGGATATTCCACCAACCCCCGGGGTTCACGGACGAATCAGTCCCGACTCTGATGCCTGTCTGATAGTTAAAATGTGCTGTATTTTTGCAAAATCGGCGGATAATGCATACCTTTGCGCAATCAACCAAAAACTTACTTTATCACATATCATGAAAAAAGTATTGCTTATTATCGTAATGGTACTGGCGGCTGTCGGAGTGCGCGGCCAGATCGTTACCAGTAATCCGCCTCTGCTGTCGCAGTCGAGCACAGGTATCGTGCTTACCTACCATGCAGACGCTGCCGAGTCAAACAAAGCACTTGCCGGACTGCCCGCCTCGACGGCTGTCTACGCTCATATCGGTCTGATAACCGACAAGAGCAACGGCAACTCCGACTGGAAGTACGCTCCGACCTGGGGCGACAACGCCGCAAAGTACAAGCTGACTTATGTGTCACCGAGTACCTATACCCTCAGTATCGGCGATTTCCGCAGCTATTTCACCGGACTTGGTGCCGATGAAAAGATCAAGCGCATAGCTTTGGTATTCCGTACTGCCGACAACAGCAAGGAAGGCAAGACCATTGCTGGCGGCGACATCTACGTCGATGTCTTCGAGGAAGGCTTCAACATGACGCTCACCGCTTCGGAGAGCGGTATCGCCACCGTAGGAAAGGCTGTGACACTTAATGTGGCCACCAGCGAACCCGCCTATATCAATCTGAAGGTCAATGGCGCCAATCTCGACACCCGTTCGAGCGTCACCCAGATGAGTGCCACCTATACCATTCCGGCTCTCGGCTCCTACGAATTTGTCGCTACGGCCACAAACGCAGCCGGGGCCACCGTTACCAAGACCCTTACGCTCGTCGCTCCCGAAGCCTCGAAGGCCGCGGCTTATCCGGGTGGAACACCCAAGATGGGTGCGGTCGCCAATGCCGACGGATCGGTCACTTTCTGTCTGGCCGCTCCCGGCAAATCGTCCGTGATCCTCGTACCCTCGTGGGATGACTACGCAATCAAGAACTCCAACGTGATGGCCTATCACGACTACAACGGCTACCGTTATTTCTGGATCACCGTCAAGGGGCTCGATCCAGCAAAACCCTATCCGTATTATTATCTGGTCGACGGAACCATCAAGGTCGGCGACCCCTATGCCCGTCTCGTGCTTGACTGCTACAGCGACAAGTTCCTCGACCGCACAGTGTGGCCCGACTGTCCTCAGTATCCCTATGATTACTTTGACGATGTAGTGCTGGCTGTATATCAGGGCAATCTCGACACAAGCTACAAATTCAGCGACTTCACCATTCCCGATCACCGCAACCTGGTGATCTACGAGTTGCTTCTGCGCGACTTTACCGGTACCGAGGGCAAGGCCGAAGGCAACGGTACACTGCGCCAGGCCATCGAAAAGATTCCCTATCTCGCCGAGCTGGGTGTTAACGCGATAGAGCTGATGCCTATCATGGAATTCAACGGCAACAACTCCTGGGGCTACAACACCAACTTCTACTTTGCTCCTGACAAAGCCTACGGTTCACCCAAGGACTACAAGGACTTCATCGAGATCTGCCACCGCTACGGCATGGCCGTGATCCTCGACATTGTGTTCAACCAGAGCGATGGTCTCCATCCCTGGTACCGCATGTACGACATCAACAGCAACCCGTTCTACAACGCCACCGCTCCCCACGCCTACAGCGTGCTCAACGACTGGCGGCAGGACAATCCTCTCGTGCAGCAGCAGTGGGAGGACGCTCTCCGCTACTGGATGACTGCCTACAATGTCGACGGCTTCCGCTTCGACCTCGTGAAGGGCCTCGGCGACAATGACTCCTATGGCTCGAACCACGACACCGAGAAGTACAATCAGTCGCGCGTTGACCGTATGAAGCGTCTGCACTCGGTCATCACCTCGGTTAAACCCAACGGCATCCACATCAACGAGCACCTTGCAGGCGCCAGCGAGGAAACTCCGATGGCAGAGGACGGCCAGCTGCTGTGGGCCAACTTCAACTACAATTTCTCGCAGTTTGCCATCGGCCAGGCCGAAGGTTCGGGCGGCGGCAAGCTCAACCAGCTTTACACAGGCTATGGCCGTCCCGACGGCACATACATCGCCTATGCCGAAAGCCACGATGAGGAGCGCGTGGGCTATGCCATCACCTCGCGCGGTGCTGCTGCTCTCCGCTCGGCTACCAACGCCTCCAAGCGCCTCGGACTCGTCGCAGCCCAGCTGCTGCTGACTCCCGGCCCGAAGATGATCTGGCAGTTCGGCGAGCTCGGTGCCAACCAGACTACCAAGAAGGGCAGTGACAACAACACCGATCCCAAGAAAGTGATCTGGAGCAATCTCGACAACGCCAACTACAAGGCACTCCACGATACATATCAGGCTCTGCTCTATATCCGCATGCACAATCCCGAGCTTTTCGCCGCCAATGCCACCTACACCCAGACCAACCTCGGCGGCGACGTATCGCGTCCGCGTACGATCGTGCTCCGCGGCGGTGACAAGGAAGTCGTCTGCTTCATCAATCCCACCGCCACCGGCTCGGCAATGACCGTCTCGGCCCGTGCATCGTTGCTTAGCGCGTCCAACAACCAGCTCATTGTCGCCACTCCCGGTGTCACTCCCACACTCAGCGGAACAACCAACGTATCCGTATCGCTGCCCGCAAACTCCATGGCCGTGTTCGCCACCAAGAGCGTGTCGGGTACCGAGGACATTACCGATGATCTGACTCCGGCAGTCAAGGTCTACGGATCGCAGGGCCGCGTTGTCATCGACGGCGAATATGAGTCAGCCGCTGTCTACACCATCGAGGGCCGCGCCATGTCGGTAGCCGAAAATCTGATGCCCGGCATCTACATCGTGGTTGTCGACGGAACTTCGCACAAAGTGACTGTGCGCTGAAACGTCGGATCGTAATACTATTAAAAATGAGGCCCCGCTGCGTGCGGAGTCTCATTTTTTTTGTACCTTTGCGTCAAATATCTGATATGGCTATAAAAAGTATACTATTCGACCTCGACGGCGTCCTGGTCGACAGCGAAAGCATATATACCGAATTCTGGAGCGATGTGGAACGTCGCTTCCCTACCGGTGTCGACAATTTCTCATTGAAGATCAAGGGTACGACACTGCCCAGCATTCTCGACACTTATTTCCCGGCCGAATGTCATCCGGCTATCATGGACATGTTGCGTGAACTTGAACGGCACATGGTATATCGTCTTTTCGACGGGGTCAGCGATATGCTTGCCGAACTGAAGGCTGCCGGCTACGGCATTGCTATCGTAACTTCGAGCAACCGCGCCAAGATGACCACCGTTTATGCCCATATTCCGGCGTTCGGCCGCTATGTCGACAGTTTGATCACCGACGAGGATGTGGAGCGCTCAAAACCCGATCCGGAGCCCTATCTGCGCGGAGCGGAGCGTCTCGGTGTACATCCTGCCGACTGTGCAGTGGTAGAGGATTCCCTCAACGGTCTGCGGTCGGGTCGCGCCGCCGGAGCCTTTGTTGTAGGTATCCCCACCACTAATTCACGTGAGGATATAATACCTCTCTGTGACGCTGTAATCGACCGCATCGCCGATTTGCCCCGTCTGCTGGCCCGGTTATAAAGACTTCGTGATTGATTATAAAAAATCAGCTATCGCAAAGCAGGCAACTGCGATAGCTGATCAGTCTTGTATAGTGACCTTTCAGGTCAGCGTAGGGCTGCGTCCATGGCGGCCGCGGCCCGTCGTCCGTCGCCCATGGCGAGTATGACAGTGGCTCCTCCGCGCACGATGTCGCCGCCTGCCCAGATAGTGGGTATTGACGAGCGGTGGGACTCATCGACGGCTATAGTACCGCGCGATGTCACGTCAAGACCGTCGATCGACGACGGTATCAGCGGGTTGGGCGACACCCCCACACTGACGATGACAACATCGACCGGTATTTCGTCGATTGCACCTTCGATAGGTACTGGCGAGCGGCGCCCCGAGGCATCAGGCTCGCCGAGAGCCATTCGCTGAACTCGCATCGCCCGTACGTGGCCGCGTTCGTCGCCGAGGTATTCCACAGGATTGCTCAGGGTCATGAATTCCACACCTTCCTCGCGCGCGTGTTCGATCTCTTCGCGCCGAGCCGGCATCTCGGCTTCGCTGCGGCGGTAGACCAGAAATGCTTTCTCGGCGCCCATGCGCAGTGCCGTGCGCACGGAGTCCATGGCCGTGTTGCCGCCGCCGATGACGGCAACGCGGGCGCCGCGTGGCGCGGGAGTGGCGTAGCCGGCTGTGCCGGCGTGCATCAGGTTGATGCGGGTGAGGTATTCGTTGGACGACAGGATGTTGATCAGATTCTCGCCCGGTATGCCCATGAAGCGGGGGAGTCCGGCCCCTGAGGCCACGAATATGCCGTCGAATCCTTCGGCGAGCAGATCATCATAACTCAATGTCTTGCCGATGACGGTGTCGGGGCGGAATTCGACTCCTGCGTCGCCGAGAGCCTTTAGTTCGGCGTCGACTACTGAGTTGGGCAGGCGGAATTCGGGAATGCCGTATTTGAGCACGCCGCCGATCTGGTGCAGGGCCTCGAATACAACCACCTTGTGGCCACGGCGCGCCATATCACCGGCGAACGACAGCCCGGCCGGTCCGGATCCTGCCACGGCGATTTTCTTGCCGGACGGGGCCATGCGCGGGGCGGCGGGGATGTTGTCTGTGGCAGTCGCTGTGTCGGCGGCGAAGCGTTCGAGCCAGCCGATAGCCACCGGCGGTTTTTTCATTTTATTGTATATGCAGCGGCTCTCGCACTGCTTTTCCTGCGGACACACGCGGCCGCATACAGCCGGCAGCGCGCTTGTGGCGCGGAGTACCCCGGCGGCGGCGGCATTGTCGCCGCGCTGTATGTTTTTTATGAATCCCGGGATATCGATCCCGACCGGACACCCCTGTACACACTGTGGATCGGGGCAGTCGAGGCAGCGGGTGGCTTCAACTCGTGCCTGGTCGGCCGACAGGCCCTGGTTCACTTCTTCGTTGGTGTGGATGCGGTATGCGGCATCGAGCATGGGCATCTGCGCCCGCGGTATGGCTGTGCGTTCTTTCGGCGTGAGGGCGTTGCGCAGCTCCACACGCCATGCGGCATCGCGCGGTGATATATTGTCTGGCATTATGGTATCGGTTTAGTTGTAAGCGCGAAGGCGCATCATCATTTCATCGAAGTCGACCTGATGGGCGTCGAATTCAGGCCCGTCGACACATACGAAACGAACCTTGCCGCCGACCGTCACGCGGCAGGCTCCGCACATTCCTGTGCCGTCCACCATGATGGTGTTGAGCGAGCATGTGGTGGGTATGCCGTATTTCTTGGTCAGCGCGGCCACGAATTTCATCATGACCGCCGGGCCTATGGTGACGACCTCATCGACTTTTTCGCGGCGTATTACTTCCTCGACGCCGTCGGTTACAAGGCCTTTACGTCCGTACGATCCGTCGTCGGTCATTATGACGACTTCATCGGAGTATTCGGACACCTGCTTCTCGAGTATTATCAGGTCGCGGGTGCGGGCCGCCAGCACGCTGATGACGCGGTTGCCGGCCTCCTTCATGGCGCGTATGATGGGGAGCAGAGGGGCCACGCCCACACCGCCGCCGCAGCATACCACCGTGCCTCGTTTTTCGATATGTGTGGCCTGGCCGAGAGGTCCTACCACGTCGTGGAGGTATTGGCCCGGTTCGAGCGAGCATATTTTTGCTGTGGAATCTCCCACGGCCTGCACTACGAGGGTGATGCTGCCGCGGTCGCGGTCTGCATCGGCTATGGTCAGGGGGATGCGTTCGCCCTTCTCGTCGGGAATGACGATGACGAAGTGGCCCGGACGCCGCGAGCGTGCGATCAGCGGTGCTTCGACTGTGAGGCAGACCACGCGTTCCGAAAAGTGTTCTTTAGTCAGTATTTTGTTCATGATCGGTTTAGTTCATGATATAGTGTCAGATTGTCTTGAGAATCCCTAATAGAGCCTCGGTCGAGGCGCGCCCGATGACCCGACTGCGGTTGCCTGGGAAGTGGAACAATTGCGAAGTGACGCGGCCGCCTGCACACCAGGCAATCCACACGGTGCCTACTGGCTTGCCTTCGACTGCTCCGCCGGGTCCGGCGATCCCCGAAGTGGCCACAGCGCAGTCGGCACCCGTGGCGCGGCAGGCGCCAAGAGCCATCTGCTCCACGACCTGTTGCGACACTGCCCCGAAAGTCATGAGGTCCGTCTCGGAGACCCCTAATAGGCGGTGCTTGACGCTGTTGGAGTAGCTTACGACCGAACCGGCGAAGACATCGCTGCTGCCCGCTACCGATGTGAGCAGATGTGCGATGTTGCCGCCGGTGCAGCTTTCTGCGGTGGCTAAGGTAAGGCCGCGGCGTCGCAGGGCATCGAGTACGATAGCAGCGGCGTCGGCGTCGCCGGCATATACGGCCAGCGGGCCGAGGCATTCGAGCAGACGGCGGTAAGCTGCGTCGAAGCGTTCACTGATATCACTTGCGGCTGTGGCTGTGCCGTCGAGGCGCAGGCGGATCAGGCCGGGTGTCGGCAGGTAGGCCAGATGGAGCCCTTGTCCGAGGGAAGCCTCGAAATCGGTCAGATGTTCCGACAAGGCTGATTCCGTGATGCCGCTGACCATGACACTGCGGTGCAGGTGCAGTTCATCGGGAGACAGCCGGAGGCGGATGTATTCGGCTACTTCGGGCAGCATTCCCTCGGTCTCGAAAGGTACGCCTGGCATCGATACGAGCAGCTTTCCGTCCTTTTCGAAGCACATTATCGGTGCGGTGCCGTAGCGGTTCTGTATAACCCGGCAGCTTGTCGGCACCAGAGCCTGGGCTTCGGTCGATGCGTTGAGCTGCAGGTGGCGCAAGGCGAAGACACGCCGGATGTTTTCTGTGACGCTGTCGTCCTTGACAAGTTCGCCGCCGAATATGTGTGTCAGCACTGTTTTGGTTATGTCGTCCTTCGTCGGGCCAAGGCCGCCGGTGGTAATGACCACGTCCGAACTATCGAGAGCGCGGCCGACGGCTTCCGTGATATCCCCGGCATTGTCGCCCACGGTGATTACGGAAGCGATATCCCATCCGTCGGGGCCGAATGTCCGGGCTATGGCGCCGGAGTTGGTGTCAGTGACCTGGCCGATGAGTATTTCGTCGCCGATGATTATAATCGAAAGCTTCATGTCAATAATTTGTCAGACAGTTACGCGTGCGTAAGGTGCGCTGTCGTAGCTGCAGAAGTCTTTGTCGAGATATTTGAAGTACCCGGCCATGGCTACCATGGCGGCATTGTCGGTGGTGAAGGCCCGTTCAGGAATGAAGGCCTCGAGTCCGCGGCGCGCGCAGAAGTCGGCGACTGCGGCGCGGACACCGGAGTTGGCCGACACACCTCCGCCGATGGCTACGGTTTCCACGCCGGTGGCGTCGACGGCTTTGCCGAGTTTGTCGAGCAGTATGTCGATGATGGTGCGCTGCAATGATGCGGCCAGGTCGGCGCGATGCTTTGCGATGAAGTCGGGATCGGTCTTCAGGTTGTCGCGCAGGGTGTAGAGAAACGAGGTTTTCAGCCCGCTGAAGCTGTAGTCGAGGCCTGCGATGTGCGGTCGGCTGAAGCGGAAAGCTTCGGGATCGCCTTCAGCCGCCAGACGGTCGATGTGGGGGCCGCCGGGGTAGGGAAGCCCCATGACCTTGGCACACTTGTCGAAAGCTTCGCCAGCTGCGTCGTCGATGGTGCGGCCTATGATTTCCATATTATTGTAGTTGCGCACGACCACCAGCTGGCTGTTGCCGCCCGATATGAGCAGGCACAGGAAAGGGAACCGGGGTACACGGTCATCAGCCTGGTGCCGCACGAAGTGGCTCAGCACATGGCCGTGGAGATGGTTGACATCGATAAGCGGTACGCGCAGTCCCAGCGACATACCTTTGGCGAAGCTGGTGCCTACCAGCAGCGACCCCAGCAGACCCGGGCCTCGGGTGAACGCTATCGCCGACAGATCGTGACGGCTGATTCCGGCGCGCTTAAGCGCCGTATCCACTACGGGCACTATGTTCTGTTGGTGTGCGCGTGAGGCCAGTTCGGGCACCACGCCTCCGTATTCTTCGTGAACGCTCTGCGACGTAATGACATTGCTCAGCAGAAGTCCGTCGCGGATGACGGCTGCCGATGTGTCGTCGCATGACGATTCGATTCCGAGTATTATTACGGGTTTTTCGGTTTCCATCAGAAAATATAGCTGATTCCGGCCGTGACGTAGGCGGCCGAGAACGATTTTATCAGTGTGTACTTTGCCTCGAAATTCAGTTTCAGGGTCTGTGAGCATCGTAGCTCGAAGCCGGCTCCGGCGTTTATGCCGAAGCGGTTGATGTGGGTGGTGACATCGTCGTCATCGGCAGTCACTACTCCGTGAGTGGACCAGGAGTTGAATGCAAGGCCCGCCAGCGGGTAGAGCCACGCTTTATCGCTGCCGACACCGAAGGGTATGTGGGCGTTGATGTCGATAAGCAGGGCATCCTGATTGTCGTGTCGGAAGACGCACGCTATTTCTGGTACGAGCTGCACTCGGCTCGAGAGATTGTACTGGAATACAAGGCCTGCGACGCACGAGTTGTTGTGAGATACGTATCCGAGTTTCGGGCCGAGCGATTTCTCGCCTGCTGACAGCTGGGCCTGTGCGGCGAGACATATCGCGCCCGCGGCAATAGTGGTGAGGACTTTCTTTATCATAATGAGGCAAAGATAATAATTTTTATCCGATTAAATGCCTGTGTAGCCGAAAATACCAATAAAATGCCTGAATAATCAACACGAATAATCATTCGGTACGATGGCGTAAATGCAGCAGCCCCGCCGGTGTGGCAGGGCTGAGCTGAGACCCAGCTTGTTTGCTTCTCGGGTCTTGGATCGGAAATACGCGCCGATTACTTGTGGGCGATCGTATCCGAAACGGTCAGATGGGCGCGGCCTTTGGCGCGACGGCGCGACAGGACCTTACGGCCTTCGGGAGTCGACATACGTTCGCGGAATCCGTGCTTGTTGACGCGCTTGCGGTTGTGGGGTTGGAATGTTCTTTTCATTGCCTGTATTTTGTTTTGTTTTATTATTCTACAATTCGGGTTGCAAAGTTAACAACTTTTTTCTAACTCTGCAAGCATCGCAGTCTTTTTCAGCTGTTTTTTTAGAAGAGCGGCAGCGTGGAGTCGGAGTATACGTACTTCTGATCGAATTCCTGCTGCGACATTGTCAGCATCAGGATGCCCTGGACGAGCATCAGGATCGACCACAGTCCGCAGGTGACTATACTCAGGAGAATGGTGAGAAAGCCGCCCGCGACCTTGCCAACGTAGAAGTACTGTATGCCGAGGCCGCCGAGCAGGATTGCCAGCACTCCCGCAGCGGTCTTGTCCTTGCCCGATGCGGGTTCATGGTGGTGCAGTGTATGGGTCGGGGCGCCGGGTGCAATTGGAGGTGCCTGGGTTTTGTCGCGGTCGTCCTTGATCATTTTCATCAGTTCGGGCATGTTGTATGCCTCGGTCCACTGCGGCAGACCCTCGCGCCACACCATTGTGTCTGGCGCGAGGCCATAGGCGAGCATCTGTTCTTTGGTCATCGGACCGACTTGCTTGCCGTTATAGACCAGATACCAGTTTTCCATTGTTCTTTGCCGTTTTTTATATTGAAAAGATGTTCTTATCCGATCAGTTCTACGCCGATACCCGGGCGGTCGGGAATGGTTACCTTGCCGTCGACGATCTTTATGCCGTCGAAGCGGTCATTGGCGATCAGCAGGTTGCCGTCGAGATCGGCCCAGTCGACCAGCGGCGATAGCTGGGCGGCTGCCGTTACGGCGCATGAGGTTTCTGTCATGCAGCCGAGCATCACTTTCATGCCCAGCGCCCTGGCCAGAGTGGCCATTTTATAGGCCTCGTGCATGCCGGTGCTTTTCATCAGTTTGATGTTGATGCCGTCGTAGGCTTCCGAAGCGCGGACCACGTCGGGCAGGCGCTGCAGGAATTCGTCGGCGATCAGTGGCAGTGGCGAGCGCTCGCGTACCCAGGCCGTTTCTTCGATCATTTCCTTCGGCATCGGCTGTTCCACGAACAGACAGTTGCGCTCGGCCAGCCATTCGCACATGGCCAAGGCTTCTTCCTTGTCGGTCCATCCCTGGTTGGCGTCGACGCATATGGCCACGTCGCTGTATCGGCGCAGGGCCTCGACGGTTTCTTTGTCGTGGCCGACACCCATTTTTACCTTGACGACCTTGAAGGGGGCGGTCTCGTCGATCTTCGCTTTCATCTCGGCGGGATCGGCATCGTAGCTGATGGTGAACGAGGTGTTGGGCGCTTTTTCCGGGTTAAGGCCCCAGATTTTGTACCAGGGCTGCCCCATGATCTTTCCGGTGAGGTCGTGCAGTGCTATGTCGACCGATGCCTTGGCGGCGCGGTTGGCGTCGGCCACGCTGTCCATGTACTCATGGATTTCCTCCATGGCGAACGGGTCGTTGATGTGGCTCAGATCGAGACTCGACAGGAATTTGGTCACCGATTCTACGTTCTCTCCCAGATAGGGAGGCATGGAGGCTTCGCCGTAGCCCACGATGCCGTCGTACTCGATCTGTACCTGCACGCCCGGCGTGGTGGTGCGCTGCGAGCGCGCAAGGTTGAATGAGTGGCGCAGCTTGAGTTCATAAGGCTCGAACGAGAGGTTGAGTTTGCCCGGGCGCGTGGTCTTGCGCGTGGGAGTGTCGACCGCCGACAGAGAGATGGGGCTTGCAGCCAGCGCAAGGCCTAGTGCGGAGGTTTTGAGGAAATTTCTTCGGTTCATGGTCGTGGATTACAGTTGTTTACTTTTTGTTGAAATACCAGGGATGGTCTATTACGCGGATGATTCCGTCGGTGCCTTCCATGCCGTGGATGCGTACGGAGTGGAGCGGGCTGTAGAGATAGTCGGGCGAAGCGGGATCCACGCTGTTGCGCTTGACACGTCCCGAGGAGTGCACGTACATGCCGTCGTGATCATAGATTGCGACGTGGGTGACGCGCCCCGTGTCGCTGTTGCCGAAGAACATCAGATCTCCGGGCTGGTAGCTGCGCCAGGCGTCGGCTTCGAGGCGTGTGCCGGTCAGAGCCTGCTGCGACGCGTCGCGTCGCAGGATTATGCCGTTGTTGAGGTAGCTTACCTTGGCCAGGCCGGAACAGTCGACCGACTTGACCGATGTGCCTCCCCACAGGTATGGGGAACCTTCGAGCGAATAGGCAGTGTCGAGGATTTTTATGGCGTCGAATGGCTGGTCGGCCCACGTCTCGACGGCTGTAAGATCGGCGGCATCGGCCCATGCCTTTCGCCCGTCGGGCAGGATTATGGCTATGCGGCCGCCGACAGGTGCCGCGGTGGTGTCGGCCTCGACAATGGCGCCGAGTACCAGGTCGGTGACCACGTCACGCGGACCGCCGGCTGTGGGGCTGCTGTAGGCGCGCGTCTGCCACAGGGTGCCTACGGTCATGCGTCGGCTGTTCGACCGCCATGCTTCCATCTCGTCAGCAGTCTTGGCCGTGACCGATGAGTTCGGCACCCATGCTATGTAGCCGTCCGGAGTCTGCACGCGCCACCATTCGCCTGTGGCATCGAGGATGCGCACCGGAGTGCCCATGACGGCCTGGGTGGCCATTTCACCGGCGTGAGCTCCGCGGGTGCGCAGCGATGCCACGGGGATGCGTATCAGTCCCATGTGGCCCGAGGGATAGACGGTAGCCTCGTTGCGGTAGCGGATTCCGGCCGCATCAAGGGCGGCCATGGCGGCCGTTAGCGCGGCGCTGTCGGATGTGACGCCTGAGAGTACGGGGGTATGACCGCGCTGTTTATCTATTTTCAGTTCAAAGACGGCCTGGCGGCTGTCAGGAGCCACTTCTTTTTTTACTCGGTCGAGGATTTCCTGACCTTTTGATGAGGCGGCGGCCGCGGCTGCGCTGGTCAGCACGGCCGCGGCAAGCAGAATGATACGGACGGTGCGGTTCATGGCTGTCGTTCGGTAGGTGTTACGCTGATGAGTTTCAGATGGCTGTTCCATCCGGGCCAGTAGAGATTGCCGCGTCCGGTTTCTACCTCGCCGGCCTGGAAGTCGACTGTCTCGGAGCGCACGAAGCGTTTGGGCGGGTACAGTTCACCGGCGATTCCGCGGTTGGTGGCGAAGCGGTGGGCGTCCATGCCGTGTGAATAGAATCCGGCGGTCTCTGCACGTCCGGCAGCGCTGTAGCGGCCGAATGACGTGTCGACCGGAACCCAGCCCACGCCTTCGAAATACACTTCGGCCCAGTCGTGGAAATTCTTTTCACCCGGATGCAGCATCCAGCCGCTTTCCCAGCGGGCCGGTATGCCCAGGGTACGCATCAGTGATATGTACAGCAGCGACACCTGACCGCAGTCGCCGTGTCCTTCGTGCATGACATAGGTCGGGATGCAGTCGATGGTGCTGTATTCGCGGGCGCCCGCCCACGGGAAGTGCGAGATGAAGTCGAACACTTTCTCGCTGATGCGGTAGGGATTCGTCTCGTCGCCGGCGATGGCCCGGGCAAGCGACGGCATCTCTATGATGTGGGGCGCTTCGGTCGAAGTGTATTTTCTGTAAAGTTCACTCTCCTTGTCGTAGGGTTTAAGGTTGGCGAGTATGTATTCCTCGGGGAAATACTGCCCGGCGGTGGTGAATTCGGCCTCGTAGCTGAAGTGTGCCGTGTCGCCCGGTGCGGGTGCCGGGCCTTCGAAGTATATTGTGTTGTGCACGGACCGGCCGTCGGACATGACGTACCCGGGTTGCGATGCCGACAGGAGCCGGAAGTCGCTCTGGCGGGCTGTGTTCATCGGTACCGGCATCCACACGCGCAGAGTGTCACCGGCTATGGCCTCGTGGTACGGTACGGACACCGAGAAGCTGTAGCGGACGCGGTGAGCTCCGCCTGCGGGATTTGCACCCCGGCTCCAGTCGATCACCGAGTCGACATAGCTGATGCGGCGCTCGCCGGGATTGGCGCCCCGGTGGTGCCAGCCTTCGTTACGTGCCGGATCGAGGTAATAGAGGTTGCGCAGGGCCTTGCGGAACACGCGCACCGTGTCATCGATGACCATGGTCTCGACGTAGTTGTTCAGTATCAGTGTGTCGATCGCGCCGCGCGTGAGAGTAGGGTCGTGACTCAGGGCGCGTTCGGCGAATTTGTCGACTGTCCAGGGAAAGTCGGTCCGGATGCGGCTCTTGATGGCTGCGGCCGAATCGCTCTCGAGCCATGCCGGCGTGGAGGCTGCGGCGGTGGCTCCGATGGCGAGTGCTGCGGCGAGGATTGAAAGTCGTGTCATGGTCATTGTGCTATTGGGTGGAAATTAGTCAAAATAGATGTCGCCGAAGAAGTCGGGCCGGTGGAAGTCGGGCTTCTCGATGTGGATCGGACTCCACGACAGGTAGTGCGGTTCGGATGTGGCCGAGGCGCATTTGTAGAAGTTGGCCCGGGCGTGGGCGGGCATATTCTCGCCATCGAGTCCCATCAGCTCCAGGGGAATGGCCACAAGCAGGTTCCAGGTGAACAGACCCTCGATCTCGCAGAAGGCCCGTGTGCCGCACGAGGGCCAGCGGCGCACCGACGCCAGCTCCTCGGTGTTGAGGCGGGTCGGATGCGGGCGCTCGCTGCGGTGCGAGGCGTTGATGGCGCCGATGCAGTTGAATTCAAAGTTCCAGTAGTGGCCGTCGCAGCGCGGATCTATGAAGAATTCAACACACGAGTCCTGGCTCACGGGCGACTGATCGGCCGTGTTTTCGGCCCGCAGGTAGTTGCAGCGTACCAGGAAATCGATGTAGATGTATTTTTTCGAATATGCGCATGCGAACGAGGTCATCGGCCTGTAAGGCGACACTTCGGGCCAGTTGACGATGCTGATGTCGGAGCGTGCGCCCTTGTCGTCGAGCAGGGCGATTATTGCGTTCGGGTCGGTCATTCCGTCAAGGCGGTCGATGCGGGGTATATGCAGGCTTTTGCGGTCGGTTGCGGTCATGGGATGTCGCTTTTAGTTAAATCATTTCTTTGAGGGCCATGGTGATGCCGATGGCTCCCATCGCCATCAGGATAATGGACACGACGCGGTTGACCAGCCACAGGGCGCGCACGTTGAAGCGGCGGCGCAGCCGGTTGACGAGCCACGTGACTCCGTACCACCACACCAGCGCGCCTCCAAGCAGGCAGACGTAGGCGAAGATATAGTGTGCGATGGTGAAATCGGGCAGTATCAGGCAGAATCGTGCGAAAAGGCCTACTATGAAGAACAGAATCAGCGGGTTGGAGAACGTAAGCAGGAAGCCGGTCACAAAGTCCGTCCAGTAGTTTCTCGTCGGTGTCTGCTCGGCACTCTTGAGCGCGCGGGTTGGATTCTTGCGGAAAAGATACAGTGCGAAGATGGCCAGCACGATGCCGCCGATGAGCTGAAGCCACTGCTGCTGCTCCTCGATGAAGTCGGTGATGAAGCTCAGGCCGAAGCCCGTCAGCAGGCAGTAGATCAGGTCGCTCAATGCCGCTCCGACGCCTGTCGACATACCGGCCCAGCGCCCTTTGCTGAGGGTGCGCTGGATGATCAGAATGCCTATCGGTCCCATCGGAGCCGAGATGAGGGTGCCGATGGCCATGCCGCGGGGTAATATGTAGAACAGCTGCTCCATTTTCCAAATAGCAAATTTAGCTATTTTTCGCAAATAATCAAAAATCTTTTCGCTAAATTATTCTAAACCGCACTGCGACAGCTATTGTGCAGGTTCAACTGGCAAGTGCAAAATTAGCGATTTGTTTGAAGAATTCAGTTTT
>CABRGT010000019.1 GCA_902470475.1 uncultured Porphyromonadaceae bacterium
GCAACCATAAAAGCCGCCAAACTTGCTGGCTTTAATCATGTAGAGCTTCTTCAGGAACCTATCGCGGCAGCAATGGCATACGGCTTGTCATCGGCACAGAAAGATGGTTACTGGCTTGTATTCGACTTTGGTGGAGGTACTTTTGATGCTGCCCTTATCAAAGTTGAAGATGGTATAATTCAGGTGTTCGATACCGAAGGAGATAATTATCTCGGTGGTAAAAATCTTGACTACGCCATCGTTGACAATATCCTAATGCCATATCTTCAGGAAAACTATTCTATTGATGGTTTTCTTGAAGACACTACAAAGAAGGATATACTTCGTGAGGCTATGAAGACCTATGCAGAGGAAATCAAGAACGAACTTTCCTTCAAAGACAGTTATAGCATTTACGTTGATCCGGGTGATTTAGGTGAAGATGAAGACGGAGAAGAATTTGAGATCGACCTAACTATTACTAAAGATGAAGTCTATAATGTAATTCGTCCTCTCTTCCAGAAGGCCGTTGACATCTGTAAAGATCTTCTGAAACGTAATAACCTTACCTCTCAGCAGCTCGGCAAACTCATACTTGTTGGCGGACCTACACACTCTCCTCTCGTTAGGCAGATGCTCAAAGAGCAGGTATCGCCGAATGTTGACAGCAGCATAAATCCGATGACTGCGGTTGCTGAAGGTGCCGCATTGTATGCTTCGACAATTGATAATGAAATCAAAGATGAAGACCTGCAATCTCAGGATGTTGTGCTCGAAATCAATTTCGATTCAATGACCGTTGATACGGATATTTGGGTACCTGTATCGCTTAAATCTGGTGCAGACAGTGTTATGGTTCAGTTTGTTCGCAGTGACAACACTTGGGATAGCGGAAAAACTGAGGTTGACCATAATGGCAATGTAGTTGAGCTTAATCTTGTGGAAGGTCAACCCAACTCATTCAGAGTGGAATGCTATGACCATCAAGGCAGCCGTTTGAACTGCTTCCCGAATGAGATAACTATCATACAGGGTTCTAAAGTTGGTAATGCTACATTACCTTATGACATTTCTCTCGCCATATACGACGAAAAGAAAGAACGTGATATAATCAAGCCAATCACAGGATTGGAAAGGAACAAAACAGTTCCCGCTACAGGTATCGCAAACGGTCTCCATACCAATGTTCAGGTTCGTGCTGGCGTAGATACTGATGTACTGCGTATCCCTTTGTATCAGGCGGACCAAGGAGGAGCAGGCAAAACCGCCCTATTCTATGAGTTTGTGGGCGAAGTCGAAATAAATGGTGACGATGTTGATGTTACGATTCCAAAGAATGCAAATGTCGATGTTACCGTCAAGGTTGACCGCAATGAACAGATGACTGTTGAGGCATATTTCCCCGATCAAGACGTGACTGTTGAGAAGACAATTGACACATCTAAAGAACAGTCTCTCGAAGATGCAAGAGCGTTCGCAGACAGCGAATTGCCAAGAGCAAAAAGAGCCATCCGTAATCTAAGTAGCGAAGGTCATGGCGTGTCAGACCTTGAAAGACAGCTTGAATCGGTAGAACAGGAACACGCCAACAGTACCGAGTCCAAGATGGTCATGCAACACCTCAAAGAGGTGCTCCGAAAGATCGAGGACTTCGAGGAAGGCACCGAATGGGGGCGTGTTGAGGCCGAATTACGTGATGAGTTCGACCGTCTTGAAAAGGCAAATGCCGACCTTGGAAACAACAAGACCAATCAGGCGGTAGAAGCACTTCGAGCACAAATTGATGAAGTCATCCGTAAGCAAGATGTGAAGATGGCTCGGGAACTCAAAGAAATAGTGAGTCACCTTTTCTTCCAACTGACCATGGTGTACCAGTGCAGATACCTCATTGAGGATATGAACCGCGACTTTAACACCATACAGTGGAAGGATTGTAGCCGTGCTCGTACACTCATCAATCAGGGTATGGCTGAAATCAACAATCAACCGACCAGAGAGAAACTGCAACCCATTGCTGTTGCCTTGCTTGAACTTCTCCCAGAAGGAGAAAAGGCACGTCGAGGCAGCGGCTTGTCATAAGGATCCAATCTCCTCAGATTAGCAATAATCTGAGGAGATAATAATCAGTAAGAAAATGGAAGAACAACAAAATAAAGTGGCTGAAGAAGCTGTCCTTATGGAAGCCGCTCGTGATGGGTTAGGGCATTTCCAATTAAAATTAGGAATGCTCAGACCTGATATGACTATTGAGGAACAGATCCAAAATCTTTCTAATTATCACGAAATACCGAGCGTAGAATCTATTAAAAAAGGAGAGACTCAGCTTCAAGCCGGATATATGAATGACTTTTTCATTGACCAAGTCAAGAAATTTTTCGATAAATTCCCCAAGGCCTACGACTTTATTGGTCAGAAGCAGGATGATATCATGCTTGACTACGCGGCTTTAGGCATAAAGTATCATTTATTGAGCTCTGGAGAGAAGGACAAGTCTTTCAGAGAGAAAGCTATCAAAGCCTATTATGAATATTTGCCTTTATATGAGCAATATCTCTTGAATTATATTCGGGATAACCATAATTATAATCTGACCCAATCATCTCCAGAGGGTCTTGATGCCTATATTGAACTTAATAAGCAACATGAGGAGATACTTAGTGGCTTTGATGGGCCATTGTCTTCTGGCAAGCTTATAAATGCGGTGATGATCCAACTATTCCCTAAGATTAAAGATCTTAAAGAGACCGGGATCAGTGAGTATTACTATAATAGAGCCGTTTCCGATATGATTATCGGAAAATTCAAGGCCTATGGCTTCCTTCTTGTTCATATGGCAAAAGGTGGTGCAATGGTTCTTCAGACCGTAATAGAACCGGCATCTGAACCTCTTGGCATTAATGGCATTTACAATAAGCTGTTAGAGGTGGAAGAGGCTCTTGATTTAGATGACGTTGAGAAAAAAGACGTTACTGACATTAAAGCTGGCATTGAAGCCCTTAAAAAGAATAATATCGGTCAAAGTGGTGACCCTGGTTGTTTTGGAACATTACTTTTCCTCGCAACGGCTGCAACAGGGTTGGTCGCTTCATTGGTTATAATCCTCTAATCTGAGATTTATGCGAAACAACAAGGCATACGGTATATACTTAGGAACTGAGTATGCATCCATGGCATATGCAGAAAACGGAGTAGTCACATTGGTGAAAATTAATGTGACAGATGACTTTATGCCTTGTTGCGTATATTTTAATTGTAAAAGGAATGTTTTTGTTGGGAAAAGGGCGCTTAATTGCAAAAAACACGAACGGAAATTAGCCACAAGGAAAGAATCTTGGTGTAGTAACGCTTTTAGCGATTTTACTCGTACTTTAGGAACATATAAAAAGTATATCAGCACAAATATGGGTGGCAGGGAGTATTCTTCAGAAGAGCTTTCTGCTGAAGTGCTTAAAGCATTAAAGCCTTTCATCACTGAAGAGGACTCCAAGTCTGTTGTCATCACAGTTCCTGCAAAATTTATTGGCAATCAGAAGACCGCAACCATAAAAGCCGCCAAACTTGCTGGCTTTAATCATGTAGAGCTTCTTCAGGAACCTATCGCGGCAGCAATGGCATACGGCTTGTCATCGGCACAGAAAGATGGTTACTGGCTTGTATTCGACTTTGGTGGAGGTACTTTTGATGCTGCCCTTATCAAAGTTGAAGATGGTATAATTCAGGTGTTCGATACCGAAGGAGATAATTATCTCGGTGGTAAAAATCTTGACTACGCCATCGTTGACAATATCCTAATGCCATATCTTCAGGAAAACTATTCTATTGATGGTTTTCTTGAAGACACTACAAAGAAGGATATACTTCGTGAGGCTATGAAGACCTATGCAGAGGAAATCAAGAACGAACTTTCCTTCAAAGACAGTTATAGCATTTACGTTGATCCGGGTGATTTAGGTGAAGATGAAGACGGAGAAGAATTTGAGATCGACCTAACTATTACTAAAGATGAAGTCTATAATGTAATTCGTCCTCTCTTCCAGAAGGCCGTTGACATCTGTAAAGATCTTCTGAAACGTAATAACCTTACCTCTCAGCAGCTCGGCAAACTCATACTTGTAGGTGGCCCTACACACTCTCCTCTTATTAGACAGATGCTCAAAGAGCAGGTATCGCCGAATGTTGACAGCCGCATAAATCCGATGACTGCGGCTGCTGAAGGTGCCGCGTTATGGTCTGAGAAATTAATGCTAAACAATATGAAACCTACCTTTACGCTTCACGCCATTGTTTTAGATATTTCTTATGACTCTTTTGTATGTGAAGATTCCGTGTGGATACCGGTTTCTTTAGCGTCAAATGACGACCCGGTCATGGTTCAATTCGTACGATCGGATGGTTGGCATAGCCAGTCAATTCTAATTGATAAGTGCGGAGATGTCATTGAGTTAGATTTGCAACTCAATACCAAGAATCTATTTTCAATACAATGTCAGTTATCTGACGGTACGTTTGTATCAAATATTCCCGGTTACATTGAAATAACAAACGGGATAGTGGATGACTTCAATCCGCGCTTGCCTTATACAATTGCGACAGAAGTAATCAGAGACGGAAAAAAAATTACGGATCCCATAATTGGATTAGAACGTAATGCAAAAATTCCTGCTTGTGGTATTTTAAATAATGTAAAAATTAATCTATCTGATTTTCACTTTCCTTTATATCAGTGCGATCAAGGGTGTGAGATGAAATCTATAGATCTTTCAGAATATATAGGTGAATTGACATTGCCTCAAAATACAGTCCTTAATTACCTTGATGAGCCAGTTGATGTTACAATCAGAATAGATAGAGTTGAAATGATTAAAGCTGACTTATATATTCCATCTAAAGACTGCACTATTCCATTGGTATTTAAAGTCCATCCGAATACGATAATCGAAACTGAAAACTTTATTGCAGAGGAAATATCAAAAGCCTTGTTGACGCTTAAAACCCTGTGCCATAAAAGGAAAGGCATTCCTGCTATGGTTGAATCACTAAACTCTATAATATCATCATTTATAAATGGGGAAGATGTTATTTCTATCAAACTCCGCCTGAAAGAAATTTTGAAAAAAATTTATTAGTATGCTGTTCAAACGAAATGATAAAATCGGAGCATATACTGTAATCTCGCCAATAAAGCGAGGAACGTATGCCGAAACATACCGCGTGAAGGATGCTCAGGGAGCTAAACGCTTCCTGAAGTTGATATGTACGCCTCAATTGAAACACTGGCAAACAGACGAAACCGGTAATATAATAGAGATGGAGGTCACCAAGAAGTTACACAATCACAATTTGTGCGACAATATAGACTCAGGCTCTATGGTTATCGGAGGTCAGAAATACTCCTATCTTGTCAATGAGTTTGTTAACAATGAGACTCTTGCAGAGTCTATTGCCCGCGGCCGAGAATACAGCATATATGAAATCAAGCAAATTATAACTGCAGTCTTAACGGCACTTAACTATCTCCATACTCTTCCACGTCCTATTATTCATAATGAGGTGACAGTCCAAAACTTTTTGTTGGATCTAAAGACTGATGACTTAAAGGATGTACGACTTATAGATTTTGGATACGCACGTTATCTTGATATGCCTAACTGTAAACCCGGGCTTGATGACTTGAATGTATTTTATCTTGCTCCTGAGCGGTTTGCTGGCGTTTCATGTGTCCAAAGTGATTTGTATTCAGTAGGAGTATGCCTATATACACTTATTTATGATAAGTTACCATGGTTCTGTGACCTTGGGCATTGTTCAGATGCCGAAAAAATAGAAAAGGTATCAAGGCGTAGAGAACGTCCGCTTGAGATCCCTGATATTGATATGTTTGAGCTTGACGAACAACTTATCAATACTATAAAAAAGGCTCTTCTTTCTGATGTTAACGACCGCTTTCAGACGGCCGAAGAATTTATCGCCGCACTTAACGGTGATGTAGAAGTTGACGATCCGGACTTGACGCGTCAGATGAAAGTGGGTGGCGATGAAAAGAAACAATCTACAGCACACCATAAGCCAGCAGATGGAGAAGGTTTTTCTGCCATTGCCGGTATGCAGGAGTTGAAAGATTTGGTAAAGACAGAAGTAATAGATGCCATCAACCAGCGAGAAGAATATGAGCGATATGGTGTGTCTATTCCTAACGGAATGCTACTGTATGGCCCTCCGGGATGCGGAAAGACTTTCTTTGCGAAACAGCTTGCCGCCGAAGTCGGATTTAACTTTATGATAAAGAAACCCAGTGACCTACAAAGTCGTTGGGTAAATGCGACGCAGGAAAACATCGCGGCAATGTTTAAGGAGGCAGAAGAGAACGCTCCAACAATTATATTCATTGATGAAATGAATGAACTTACACCTAATCGTGACAGTGGGAATGTTCATCAGATGCACCTCAGCGCAGTAAATGAATTGCTTGCGAATATGGACCGCCTTGGGGAAAAAGGCATTTTCGTGATTGGAGCCACAAATTATCCACATCTCATGGATCCTGCGATATTGCGTTCAGGGCGTCTCGACAAGAAATTCTATGTTGCTCCTCCCGACTTTGAGGCTCGCAAGGCCATGTTTGAAATGCTCTTAAAAAAACGACCCTATGATTTTGGGTTAGACTACGACAAACTTGCTCGCATGACAGAGAACTACGTTTTTTCGGATCTTACCCTGATAATAAATGATGCCTCTCGCAAGGCTCTTAAGGCTAAGAGCAAGATAACTATGGCTATTCTGGAAGAAACAATAACCAGTACGCAGTCATCGCTAAAGCCGAGAGATATAGAGAAATATAACAAGATTAAAGCTCAAATGGAAGGCGGAGAGATTGACAAACCGCGTCCTCGTGTAGGCTTCTAAAAACGTAATGATATGAAAACCTCAGAAATTTATCTTCTTACAGCATTTGTCTGTTCAGCGTGTGACGGAGACATTGCGCCCAAAGAGTTGGCTTTGGTCAAGGACTGGAGCAAACAAAGTAGCTTATTTGGTGACATTGATGTCGAAACCAAACTGAATGAGTACGTCGAGTCAATTAACAAATACGGCAATCGATTTATTCAAGAATTCCTTTTGGTGTTGGAAGAAAGTGAACTCTCTCTCGAGGAACAAAGGGAGATTGTCAAAATAGCCATCGAAATGATTGAAGCCGATGGACTGATCCTATATTCGGAAGTAAAATTCTTCAAGAAATTACGCTCATGTCTCAGCATCACAGATGAGGAGATTCTTGCCGTGCTCCCAGATAAAGAAGACTATCTCCTTCCCGATATTAAAACATCGGATTATATATTTGATGAAGATATAAAGTTTGCGGAAATTAGATTAGATCTTAAAAAATAAACTTGTGCGAAAGTGAGTAATCCTCTGACCTCAAAATCCGAGGATAGTCGCGGCGTACGCGTCTTTTGCACGTAATATGCACGTAAAAATAAAAGAAAGCGACTCAACTTGATGATTGTCACTTTGTTAAGTCGCTTTTGGGGTGCCCAGAACAGGACTCGAACCTGCACGCCTCTCAGCACTCGCACCTGAAACGAGCGCGTCTACCATTCCGCCACCTGGGCCTGTGTCGCTTATGAACGCTGCGGCTCGCTTGCCGGAGATCGTTCTTCGCGTTTGCAGGGGCAAAGTTACGAATTTTTTTTTGTTTGCAAGCGGTTTTGGATTTTTTTTTACTATTTTTGCAAAGATTTCTGCGTTTACCGGGAGTAAGTTGAACTTTTCGGTAGCGGAAATGATTGTGAATAGTAAAATTGTTACTATTATGGAAGAAAAGAAATGTGTTGTGGGCATGTGCAGTGACCATGCCGGATATGAGCTCAAGGAGGCCGTAGAGGCGCATCTTGCGGAGCTGGGTTATGAATATAAGGATTTCGGCACGTACAGCGCCGAATCGTGCGATTATCCTGATTTTGCGCATCCGTGTGCGATGGCTGTCGAGAGCGGCGAATGCTATCCGGCAATCGCCATCTGCGGCACCGGCAACGGCATAGGCATGACGCTGAACAAGCATCAGGGTATCCGTGCGGCGCTGTGCTGGGAACCTGAGCTGGCAAGGCTGGCCCGTGCGCACAACGATGCCAATGTTCTGGTGATGCCGGCGCGGTTTATATCCGTGGAGACGGCGATGAAGATTGTCGATGTGTTTATGTCGACTCCGTTCGATGGCGGCCGTCATGAACGTCGTGTCGAGAAGATTCCTGTCAAGGGATGTGGATGCGCCTGACAATCGGCAACGTGCAATGAAGAGTTAATAGATGCCTGATTAATAATTAAAATTGCGGGTAGCTCTCCCGCTATGCTATATATTGGATATGAAGAAGATTATGAAAGGTGCTGTGGCTATGGCTGTGGCTTTGTGTGTGATGGCCGTCATGGCTTCGTGCGGCGGCGGAGTGAATAAGGAGGAGCGGCTGCAGTCGGCAGCGCTGTCGCTCGACAGTGTGCTGGCTTCGTGTGAGGCTCCGGTGACGGCCGTCAAGGCCGTGGCGGACGGTACCGATATCCGTCTTGACGCCGTGGTGCGTGATTCGCTGATCCGTCTTGAGAGCGTCGGCGACGCGCTGATGAATTTTTATGTGGCACAGCAGGTGAAGCAGTCGCCTGCCAAGGTGTTCAACGAGGTCGTAAAGGCCGTCGAGGGTACCGGTGGATGTGTCGTGCTGTCGATAACCGATATTTATGATTTCAAACGTGAGTACAAATATACCGGCGCTCAGCTTCGCAATCTCTACAAGGCGCTTCCGTCGCAGCTCGACGGCGGCAAAGTGAAGTCGGAGCTTTGCGAGATGCTTCAGCCGTCGCTGCCCAACCGGCCGGCATGGGCGCAGGCTCAGAGTGTGGACCTGTCGATAAAGAGCGGTTTTCTTACCTACACGGTGACTTTTGCCGATGACAGCAGTTTCGCCAAGTCAAAGCAGGGTCTGCTGACCGGACTCTATGAGAAGCCTCTGGCTCGTAGCTTCTCGTCGCTCGGATCGCTGAGCGACAGTTTCCTGGCCATGTGCCGCACACTCAGCATCGACGGTGTGCGTGTGGAATACAAGGCTGCTGCCGGCGGCAAGGAACTCGCACAGGCTTTCCCGTGGCGCTTTATCTTTGTGAATGAGTAAATTCGGTAAAAACATAATGCAATGATTACACTTGTTGATCGTTTTCTGGAGTATGTGAAATTCGATACCCAGAGTGATGAACTGACAAATCTGACGCCGTCGACTCCGGGTCAGATGATATTCGCACGCCATCTTAAGGACGAACTGGAGCGTATCGGCCTGTCTGACGTGACGCTCGACGACAACGACTACCTGATGGCCACCCTGCCCGGCAATCTTGACGGAGCGCAGGTTCCCACAGTAGGTTTTATAGCACACCTCGACACATCGCCCGACATGTCCGGGCGGCATGTGTCGCCCCGGATTGTCGAGGATTACGACGGCGGCGATATCGTGCTCAACAAGGAGGCGGGTGTGGTACTCTCGCCGGCAGATTTTCCCGAACTGCTCGGCTACAAGGGGCAGCCGCTGATCGTCACTGACGGCAATACTCTGCTTGGTGCCGACGACAAGGCCGGTGTGGCCGAGATCGTCACCGCCATGGAATATCTGCTGGCGCATCCCGAGATCAAGCACGGTCCTGTGCGCGTAGCCTTCAATCCCGACGAAGAGATCGGTCGCGGCGCCCATAAGTTCGACGTGCCGGCGTTCGGGGCTGATTTCGGCTATACGATGGACGGCGGAGAAATCGGCGAGCTTGAATTCGAGAATTTCAACGCTGCCGTAGCCAAGGTCACCTTCAAGGGCCGTAATGTCCATCCCGGCTATGCCAAGCACAAGATGGTCAATTCGATGCGTATAGCCAACCAGTTCATGATAATGCTGCCGCGATGGGAGACTCCCGAGCATACCGAAGGCTACGAGGGCTTCTATCACCTTGTCGGCATGGAAGGCACCGTGGAGCAGACCACCCTTACATACATCATCCGCGACCACGACCGCGATCGCTTCGAGCGCCGCAAGAAGGAGCTGGAACATCTGGCGCGCAAGATCAACAATGAGTTCCCTGCTTGCTGTGAGCTTGAGATCAACGACCAGTATTACAACATGCGCGAGAAGATCGAGCCGGTGATGTACATCATCGACATAGCCCGCCAGGCCATGGAGAATGTCGGTGTGACACCCAAGGTGCAGCCGATCCGCGGCGGCACGGACGGTGCCCAGCTGTCGTTCAAGGGACTCCCCTGCCCCAACATCTTCGCCGGCGGCCTTAACTTCCACGGGCGCTACGAATTCGTGCCGATTCCTTCGATGGAAAAGGCTATGGACGTGATAATCGAGATCTGCCGTATTGTCGGCACGGGTCAGTTCAGGTGAATCCCTCCCGACCACTGCTTATAGTCATCACAGGGCCGACTGCTTCGGGTAAGTCGGCCCTGGCTGTCGATGTCGCCTCCCGGCTGGGCTGCGATATTGTATCGGCCGATTCGCGTCAGATCTACCGTGGTATCCCGATAGGCACGGCCGCCCCTGTTCCGGCAGAACTTGCGGCTGTCCGTCATCATTTTGTGGGCGTTCTGGAACTTGACGAATACTATAGTGCGGCCCGCTACGAATCAGAGGCCGTGGAGCTGCTCGGGCGGCTTTTCTGTCATAGCGATGTGGCCGTGATGTGTGGCGGATCGATGATGTACGTCGACTCCGTGACCGAGGGCATCGACCGGTTGCCCGATATCAGCGACGCTACCCGGGCACGGGTGCGTGAACTTTACGAAAGCAGCGGCCTCGACGCACTGGTGGCGTGGCTCGAGACCATCGATCCGGAATACGTCGCGGAGGCCGATCTCCGGAATCCGCGTCGCGTGGCCCATGCCATAGAGATCACGCTCGAGGCCGGACAGCCATACAGCACGCTCCGCGGCCGCAGGAATGCCAACCGTCCTTTTGATGTGGTGAAAGTAGCCGTCGGCATGCCGCGCGACCGGCTTTTCGACCGCATAAACCGGCGTGTCGGCGCCATGATGGAGGCCGGGTTGCTCGAGGAGGCGCGCCGTGTGTATCCGTTGCGACATCTCAACTCGCTCAACACGGTCGGATACAAGGAGCTGTTCGCGTACTTCGACGGCGAGATGCCGCTCGACGTAGCCGTGGCGCGCATCGCAAAGAACACACGCGTCTACGCCAAGAATCAGCTTACGTGGCTCTCCAGACCATCTGTAAGGCCGGCAATGTGGCTGCCGGAGGATTCCACCGCTTCGGATGTCCTTCGCGTCGCAGGACGCCTTTAAATGCGATTTAGACCAATCCCCTGCCCTCGCTGTGTCAGTGCGCGAGGGTGAGAGTCACTTTCTCGGGCGTGACAGTGAGTGTCGCTTCCGAGGATTCGATCAGCGGGATGTTGTGGTCGACGTGTCCCACCGGTACTCCGAATGCTATCGGATAGTCGTAGTCCTTCACGAGGTCGTGGATCATGTCTTCCATGCGCTTGTGATTTTCGTCGGACTTGTACTCGGTGAACTGGCCTATGATCAGCCCTTTGAGATTAGGCAGGATGCCGCTGAGTTTCAGCTGGTAGAGAATGCGCTCCACTTTGTATATAGGCTCAGAGACATCCTCTATGAACAGGATCGATCCCGGACGGATGATGTCGAACGGTGTGTTGATAAGGTCGGCTATCACGGCCAGATTGCCGCCTAAGAGGCGTCCGGTCGCGGTCCCAGTGTGGTTGTACTTGTCCGGTGCGAAGGTGTACGAGGGCATCTCGCCGCGCAGAATCCCGAAGAGCATTTTGTTGTCCGGATCATCGGCGCCGAGCATTATCTGCTTGGCCATCGAGGCGTGGATGCTTGCGATGTTGTTGGATGCCATCAGTGCGTGCAGTGCGGAGATGTCGCTGAAACCTATGATCCATTTCGGGTCGTCCTTAAGCGGCAGGGCCGCCAGACGGTCGAGATTGTGGACCACGCCGTATCCGCCACGGCTGCATAATATGGCGCGCACGGTCGTGTCGGTGAGGGCGGCCTGCATATCGGCGAAGCGTTCGTCGTGCGTGCCGCTGAAATGGCCGTTGCGGCCGAAAGCATGCGGATATATCACCGGCTCATAACCCTGGCCGCGTATGACTTCGGCGGCTTTCTCCACGATGGCCCGGTCAATTGGCCCTGCGGGCGATACGATGGCTATCCGGTCGCCGCGTTTCAGAGGCCGCGGATATGTGATTTCCCCCTGAGGCTCGGCCGTGGCGGGCGCTACTGTCACCGCAACGGGTGCCGTTGCGGCGGTGTCGGTGGTTTTACTGCTGCAATTGACCATAAGGATGAAGCTGAACAAAGTTATGATTGCTGTGACGAGGATGCGATATATTTTCATTTTGAGAGAGAGGAGAGTGAGAGGTGACTGTAAAAATGCCATATGGCGATTGCCGTGGATACGGCTACGTTGAGTGAGTGCTTGGTACCGCTCTGCGGAATCTCAAGGCAGATGTCGCATGCGTCCACAATGTCCTGTGCCACGCCGTCGACCTCATGACCGGCCACGAATGCATACCGCTCCGCCGGGTCCGGCGTGAACTTGTCGAGCGCCACAGAACCGTTGACCTGTTCGAGACAGCACATGGTATAGCCTTCCGTGCGGAGGGCTTCGACGGCCTCTGCAGTGGTCGGATAGTAGACCCAGTCGACAGATTCTTCGGCTCCGAGCGCCGTCTTGTGGATCTCGGCCGACGGTGGTGTCTGCGAAATGCCGCAGAGCACCAGCCGCTCGACGGCAAATCCGTCGCAGGTACGGAAAATCGAACCTATGTTATTGAGTGACCGCACATTGTCGAGTACCACTGTGAGCGGTAATTTGGGCGCGTCGCGGAAGTCCTCGACCGATAGTCGGTTCATGTCCCAGATTGTCTTTTTCTTCATTTTGCGGCAGGTTTTATGCGTATCAGTGTGAGGCCGTCGCGCAGGGGGATGATCACCTTCTCGACGTCGGCGTCTTCGGCCACGAGGCGGTTGAAAGAGTCAACGCCGCGTGTCTGCGCGTCGTGATTTGCTTCCGGTTCGAGCACCTTGCCGCTCCATAGTGTGTTGTCGGCCAATATGTAGCCGCCCGGCGCCACGAGCGGCTTGATCATCCGGTAATAGTCGGAATATTGTCGCTTGTTGGCATCAATATAGACCAGATCCCAGGGAGTTTCCGAAATCTGCGGCACAAGGTTCATGGCGTCGCCGATGTGCAGGTGTATGTCGGCGGCACGGTCAGACGCGGCGAACAGAGCTGTCAGCTCCGGTTCAGCCTCGTCGTCGATCTCTACGGTGTGGATTTCGGCGTCGGCAGGCATTCCTTCGGCGAAACACAGCGTCGAGTAGCCGCTGAAAGTGCCCAGTTCCAGGATACGTTTCGGCCGGATCATGGCCGTGAGCATCTTCAGCAGGCGTCCCTGCACGGGTTCACAGCACATGCGCGGATAAAGCCGGGTCAGATGTGTGTGGCGGTACAGCCGCGCGAGCTCCGGCGGCTGTTGATCGCTGTATCGTGTTACGTATTCGTCAATATCGGTCATGGTCAGGCTAAAATAAGGAGAATGTCGGTCAGCACCATCAGTGCGACAAGTATCCAGGCAACAGTCTGGCGCTGGCGGTAGCACAGGCACGCCAGCCCTCCGGCGAGGATGATATAAACAGGATATAGCCAGCTCATCACGGGTGTGTCAGTGTCGTAGGCCAGGCGCAGCACAGAGTCTGCGCGGGCTGTCAGAAGCACCATCGGCACGGCCGCGGCGATAACTGTCAGAATGAACCATACGGGCGGCCGCTTCATTTCCGTACTCCTTTCTTTGCCGCATCTTTCTCGGCCTTATATGCGCGGACCGTTTCCGCAATGCCGCGTTCAAGCGGAAAATCGATATGGAATCCGAAGTCGCGTTTGGCGTCCGACACATCGCACGACCAGTTGCGCTGCTTCATGATCACATATTTGTCGCGGTTGAGCGTCGAGGCCTGTCGCTTGGCGGCAGCGATCTTTTCCGCTACGGTCGAAGCGGCGTAGACGGCCCACAGCGGCAGCTTCAGCGGTATCACCCATTTCACGCCCAGCTCGCGTGCTACCATGGCGCGGAATTCTTTCTGCGGGTATGCGCGGTCCTCGCTGATGATGTATTTTTTATGTATGGTGCCGTCGGCGGCAAGTGCGTCGAACATGGCGCCGACCAGGTCGTCGACGTAGATGAATGTGAGCAGCTGACGCCGGTACCCTACCCCGAAGTCGAAATGCGAGTCGATGCTCTTGATCATCATCAGATAATCCTTTTCATGCGGGCCGTAGACACCCGTTGGCCGGAAAATTATCCACGGGAAGTCGGGCAGTGTTTCCAGGAAGGTCTCGGTCTTGATTTTCGACAGTCCGTAGCGTGTGTTCGGGTTCGGCGCGGTGCGCGAGTCGATGGGCGCGTAGGTTTTCTCGTCGGCTGCTCCGAGAGCGCTCAGCGAACTCATGTACAGAAATTTCTCCGGCACCATGTCGTTGTCGATAAGAATGTTGACGAAAGTGCGCGGATACAGGAAGTTGATTAGGTTGAAATCGGCGAAATTGGCGCACTTGGTCGCGCCAAGATTCCAGATTATATAGTCCCAGCGGCCCGCGGCCGGAACCGTGCGCCGCAGTTCGGCGCCCACGGCGTCGGGGTTATCGTAGTCGAGGACCACGAACTTGAGGCGTCCGTCAGTCAGGTATCGGCGCGAGGTCGATTCGCGCACACCCACCCATGTGTCGTAGCCACGTCGCAGGGCCTCGGCTGCAATAAATCCGCCGATGAATCCTCCGGCACCCACGATCAGTATCGTTTTTCCCGTTTTTACTTCCATGATTATTTGATATTCTTGAGAGAGTAGTCCAGTATAGCTTTATTGTAGGTCGCCATCAGTGCCGACGCGAAGTCCTTTGGATTGAAGCGGCGCACATAGCGGCGGCCGGCTTCGGCCATGCGGTCGCGTACATAGGCCTTGTCAAGGATGTTGCGGGCCGCTTCAATGTAGCCCCGCACATCGTCTGGATCGACATATACCCCACCCGGCCCACCGGCCTCCTCGAGGCATGAGCCCGTACATGCCACAACAGGCGTCCCGACGGTGATGGATTCCACCACGGGCAGTCCGAAACCTTCGTAGCGTGATGTATATGATGACAGTTCAGCAGCGGCGTAGAGGGACGGAAGGTCGGCGAACGGCACGCTCTCGAGCCAGCGCACGCGGTCGCCCAGGCGCAGACGCTCGATTTCGGCTCGTACCTCGGGTCCGTAACGTCGGTCGGGCCGTCCGGCGATCACCAGCGTCACGTCCTGGGGCAGCCCTTCCATGGCTCTTACGGCAAGAAGCTGGTTCTTGCGGCTTTGTACCGTTCCCACAGTCAGTATGTAGCGTCCGTGCAGACCGTAGGAGTCACGCACGCGCTTGCGTTCGTCGTAAGTGACTGGTCTGCCGAAAGCCGGGTCGACACCCTGATAGATCACGTCGATCCGTGCCGGATCCACCTTCCAGTCGGCTACGATGTCGGCTTTGGTTCGCTCGCTGATGGCGATGATGCGGTCGGCCTTGCGGGCAGCGTGGCCGTATTTCAGGTCATACAGCCGCCGGTCTATAGCCGAATAGTCTCCTGGGATGCGGCGCCAGATCAGATCGTGGATGGTCACCACCGATGCGCAGGGCATCGGCGCGAGCGGTATCTCGTTGCTCAGGCCGTGGTACAGGTCGATGTTGTCCGTGGCCAGATCGCCGCAGATGACTGCGCTTCGCCAGGCAGCCGCCAGGCGGCTCCATAGGCCGCCCGGGACTTTCACCTCGACATTTTCGCGCATCAGCAACTGTTCGAGGCGTGGATTCTCGCGTTCGCGCGGCGTGTACAGCACGTAGGTGTTGGCCGGATACATTCCGGCCATGGTCCCTGCCACGAGCCGGCTGTAGTTGCCCAGTCCGGTCATGTTGTTGAACGCGCGCTTGGCATCGTAACCTATCTTTATTCCGGTATCTTTTTTCATTTTCGAGCGTAAAGTTAACAATTCTCGGGCGAATTTGCCAACACTCCTTGTTCCCGCTTTCGGCACATCGGTCTGCGGATGAAGTCCATAGCTCATGCGATATGGTTACAAGCGATTGAGATTTAGCCTATTGGACTGTTAAAGTGGTATATGAACCTTCTTTCAAATAAATTCGTTAATTTTGCATCGACATAAAACCATTCTCATAACGTATGAATATCAAGGATATCAAATCGCCTGCCGACATCAAGCGTCTGGCAGTATCCGAACTTTCCCCCCTGGCCGACGAGCTCCGGGCCGCGCTGATCACCAGGCTGAGCCGCCGCGGCGGACATGTCGGCCCGAATCTGGGATTTCTCGAACCCACGGTAGCCCTGCACTATGTTTTCAACGCTCCTACAGACAGGATCGTCTTCGACGTGTCGCACCAGAGCTATGTGCACAAGATGCTCACAGGCCGCATCGAGGCATTTATCGATCCGGCCCGTTACGACGACGTGACAGGCTATACGAATCCTGCCGAAAGCCCATATGACCTGTTCTCGATCGGACACACGTCCACATCTGTGTCGCTCGCGTCGGGGCTGGCCAAAGCCCGCGACCTAAAGGGTGAGAAATACAATGTCATTGCCATCATCGGCGACGGATCACTCAGTGGCGGCGAAGCATTCGAGGGGCTTGACTATGCCGGTACGCTCGGCACCAACTTTATAGTCGTGGTCAACGACAACCAGATGAGTATAGCCGAGACACACGGGTCCATCTACAGAAACCTGGCCGAGCTGCGTGATTCCAACGGCACTTGTCCCGACAATCTGTTCAAGGCCATGGGTTTCGACTACATCTATGTGCCCTACGGCAACGACATCGCGTCGCTTGTCAAGGCTTTCGAAAGTGTAAAGGACTCGCAGCGCCCGGTGGTGGTCCATATTAACACAATGAAGGGCCACGGCCTCCCGGTGGCGGAGGAGCACAAGGAAGCTTTCCACTACAGCGGTCCGTTCGATCCGGCCACAGGATGCCTGAAATATCAGAGCGACGCCGAAGACTATGCCGACATCTTCAGCGACATGATGCTCGACCGCATGGCTGCTGATCGGCGGGTATGTGTCATCACCGCCGACACGCCCGGTGTTCTGGGCTTCACGCCCGACAAGCGCGCCAAGGCCGGCAGCCAGTTCATCGACGTAGGTATCGCCGAGGAGCAGGGTGTGGCCATGGCTTCGGGGCTGGCAGTCAACGGATGCACACCGGTGATGGGCGTGGCGGCCACATTCATTCAGCGGGCCTATGACCAGCTGTCGCAGGATGTGTCGCTCAACAAGGCGCCGGCTATCTTCGTGTCGTTCTACAACGGCGTCTGGGGGCTGAACGATGCCACGCATCTCGGATTCTTCGACGTGCCCATGATCAGCAACATTCCCGGCATCCTTTATCTGACACCGACCTGCCGCGAGGAGTACGTGGCCATGCTCGACTGGGCCCTCGGTTACAAGGGCGGCACAGTGTTCATCGCAACCCCCGGAGGGGCCGTCGTGAGCCGTCCTGCCGACTATGCGGTGGATTATGCCACCGCCGGCTACGAAACCGTTCGAGAAGGCTCTGAAGTGGCAATTCTGGCCGTCGGCGACTTCCTGCCGATGGCGCTTGAGGCGGCCGATCTGATTAAGGAGCGCGGCATCAATGCCCGTGTGCTGAATCCGCGTGCCGTCTCGCGCCTCGACACTGCCGCTCTCGACGCCTTGAAAGGCTTCCGCACTGTAATCACACTTGAGGATAACTCGGTCGACGGCGGATATGGACAGAAGGTCGCCGCCTATCTCGGTGAGGCGCCCGTGAAAGTAATCGTACGGGGGCTGCCCAAGGCTTTCCCCGACCGTTTCAAGGCTGCCGAACTACTCGAATCCTGCGGTCTGACACCCGCCGCTATCGCGGCTCTCGTCTGAAGGGCCGTTGTCCTGAGCAGGCTCAGTCTGCCATAAAAAATCAGTCGCCCTTCCGAACCGGAAAGGCGACTGATTTTAATTATGGGGTAGGGGGCTTGTCTTACTTGGCTGCCACAGCCTTGTTGCGGCGGGCGTCAGTCAGATAAGCTACCGGCGATGCGATGTAGATGGTGGCAAGAGTACCCACAATCACACCAAGCAGCATTGCGAATGTGAAGCTGCGGATGGCGTCGCCGCCCAGGATGAAGATGCACAGCAGCACGAGCAGGGTCGAGCACGAGGTCATGATCGTACGTCCCAGGGTCGAGTTGATCGACTTGTTGATGGTCGTGTAGAAGTCCTGCTTCGGATACAGGCCTACGTTCTCACGCACACGGTCGAATACCACCACGGTATCGTTGATCTGATAGCCGATCACCGTCAGGATAGCGGCGATGAACGTCTGGTCGATCTCCATGGCGAACGGCAGCACTCCGTAGAAGAACGAGTAGAAGCCGATGATCGAGAAAGCGGTGAAGGCCACGGCGGCGAGAGCGCCTACCGAGAATGCCACGTTGCGGAAGCGGAGCAGGATGTAGAGGAACATCGCGATCAGGGCGATCGTCACGGCGATGTATGCGTCGGTGCGCATGTCGTCGGCTACGGACGGACCTACCTTCTGCGACGATACGATACCCTGGCTGGCGTCGGTCGTCGAGAATTCCTCGGCGGTCATACCCTGGCGCAGGTAGGGCTTCAGCACGTCGTACAGGGTCGAGGTGATTTCTTTCTCTGTACCGGCGTTTTCGTCGTTGATCTTATAGTTGGTCGAGATACGCACCTGGTTCGAGCTTTCGATCGTGATGACAGATACGGATGAGCCGGGGAAGGCTTCCTGAACCTTGCCCTGAAGTTCAACGGGATCAACCTTCTGCTCGAATTTCACCACATAGTTGCGGCCGCCGGAGAAGTCGATGCCCTGGTAGAGACCGCGGGCGAAGAGCGAGATGATCACGGCTGCCACGAAGATGCCTACAACCGTGAAGCTGACCTTACGGACGCCCAGGAAGTTATAGTTGGCATTGATGAACATCTTGCGCGAGATGCTGGTCGAGAATGTCTGGTTCTGGAAGCTCTTGCTCTTGGAGTACCACAGGAAGAACAGACGGCTCAGATATACTGCAGTGAAGAACGAGCATACAAGGCCGATGATCAGCGTGGTGGCGAAGCCCTTGATGGGGCCGGTACCGAAGAGCATCAGGATCACGCCGGTGATGATCGACGTGAGGTTCGAGTCAAAGATGGCCGAGAAGGCGTTGCTGTAGCCGTCGGCGAGGGCCGTGCGTACGTTCTTGCCGGCGCGGAGCTCTTCCTTGGTGCGCTCGAAGATCAGCACGTTGGCATCGACCGCCATACCGAGCGACAGCACGATACCGGCGATACCCGACAGCGTCAGCACTGCCTGGAACGATGCCAGGATACCCAGCGTGAAGAAGAGGTTGCAGATGAGGCACAGGTTGGCTACCAGACCCGGAATGAAGCCGTAGAACACACACATGAAGACCATCAGGAGCACCAGGGCCACGATGAACGAGATGAAGCCCTTCTGGATGGCCTGCTCGCCCAGCGACGGGCCGATGACCATGTCGCTGATGATGCTTACCTTGGCGTCCATCTTGCCCGACTTGAGCACGTTGGCAAGGTCATTGGCCTCTTCGACGGTGAAATCGCCGGTGATCGACGACTGGCCGCCTTCGATGGCCTGGTTTACGACAGGTGCGGAATATACATTTTCGTCAAGCACGATGGCTACCTGCTTGCCGACGTTGTTGCCGGTTACGTTGGCCCACTTGCGGGCGCCTTCGGGGTTCATGCGCATCGATACCTCCACGCGGCCGAACTGGTCGGGGCTGCTCGAAGCGTCGGATACGGCCTTGCCGTCGAGTGCGGGCTTGCCGCCGGGAGCCTTGAGGGCATACAGGGCGTAGCCGAAGTTGTGCTCGGAGCCGTCAGCGGCGGTCTGGATGTGAGGCTTGACTGACCAGCGGAGCTTCAGATCGCTCGGGAGCAGGCTCTTGGCTGCGGGCGAAGCGAGCAGCTTGTTGATCTCGGCCATGGCACGCGAGTCGGGAGCATAGCCTACGGTAGCGCCCTGTCCGCCATTCTGCAGCAGGGCTGCCAGCGGAGCGGCGTTGTAGAGCGTGTCGGCGTCGAGGCGGCTATAGAGGGCGCTCAGGGCGTTGGCCAGGTCGTTTACCTGATAGGTCTCGTAGAATTCGAGGTTGGCCGAACGCTGCAGCAGGTCGCGTACACGTTCATGATCCTTAACGCCCGGCAGCTCGAGCAGGATCTGGCCGTCCTTGCCCTGAAGCACCTGGATGTTGGGGCTTACCACGCCGAACTGGTCGATACGCTTGCGGAGCACATTTGTGGCCGAATTGTTGACACGGTCGGTCACTTCCGATTTCAGCTTCGAGCGCACTGCGTCGTCGCCGCTGCCTGCGGGAACGAGACCCTGGAACAGCACCGAGAAATCGGCCGACGGGTTGAGCTTGCGGTATTCGTTGACGAAAGTTCCGACGAAGTCGTCCGTCTGATGGTTGTCTATCTGTGTTTTGGCTGCCGCGATTGCCGATTCGAACACCGAGTCGGTGTCGCCGGTCTTCATCGACCGGAGCATGTCGGGCATCTCTATCTGAAGAATCACGTTCATACCGCCCTTGAGGTCGAGGCCGAGGCCCACACCCCACTTGCGTACTTCATTGAGTGAGTAGCCCAGGTACACCGGCTTCTCGCTCAGAGAGTCCATGTAGTACTTGTAGGCCACGTTGTAGGTTGAGTCGCTGCCGTCCGATAATTCGGTGGCGTATGCCTTGGCCTTCTGCTCGTGGCTGTTCGATACGAACGTGAACGAGAGGTAGAACAAACATACGATCACCAGGAAAATCGCGATAACACCGGCTACGATGCTTCCTAAATTTCCTTTGCTTTGCATGAAATGTATGGTTTAAAGTTATTATTAAATATTTTTCATTATTTTTCAGCTTGCAAATATAGCGCTTTTTCTCCAAAAAAGCCTAATTTGGCCCTAAAATTTCATGCACTACCCTCTTTTTAGTCATATTTATGGGGTGCCGGATGGCTAATCACGGTCGAGGAAGAATCGCGGTACGTTGCACACGAAGGTGTCCGGACGGTTCAGCATGGCTTCAGAGGCGATCAGGCCGGCCACCGTTATGTCGCCGATCACGTAGTTGACACCCGATGCCGATGTGTAGCTCTCGACGATGCGGCGGAAGGGCATGCCGGCGACCGTAGAGGGGTCTGCGTAACGCAGGTAGACACGCAGTTCAACATCGTCGGTGTAGGCCGGGCGCCCCAGGTAGCTCATTTTCTTGTACTCGTAGCGGTAGTCGTGGCGCCGTGCCATCACGTCGCTCAGGATCGACGAGGCCGTCGGCAACGCGCCCGCTCCCTTGCCGAACATGAACTGGCGGTCGTAGCATTCACCGCGGATCACCACGCCGTTGTACTCGTCGTCGACGCTGTAGATGTATTTCGGTGGTGCTACGAATTCCGGCATCACGAACATGATGAAGCGGTCGTCGCTCACTTTCACTACCTGCGCCACAAGTTTGATTTTCATGCCTTTCTCGCGGGCATAGGCGATGTCGCTTTCGGCTATGTCGGCTATGCCACGGCACAGCAGGCGGCGGGGATCGACGTACACGCCCAGGGCATGCACGGTGATGATCGTGAGCTTGTACAGCGCGTCATAGCCCAGGATGTCGCGCGATGGATCGGCCTCGGCGAAGCCGCGGGCCTGGGCGCCTGCGAGCGCCTCGGCATAGCTTTCGCCGTGGTCGAACACTCGCGACAGTATGTAGTTCGACGAGCCGTTCAGTATGCCTTTTACTTCCAGCAGCAGGTCATTGTCGTAGTATTCCTCCAGGTTGCGTATCACCGGTATCGAGCCGCACGACGAGGCGTCGTAGAGTAGCGCTGAGCCGGTCGTGTGCTGCAGTTCGATCAGTTCGGGCAGATGGTGGGCGATCATGGCTTTGTTGCCCGAGACTACGGCTTTGCCGCGCCGCAGCGCTTCGGAGACAATGCGGAAGGCGGCGTCGGCATCGTCGATCACCTCTACCACCAGGCTGATTTCAGGGTCGCCAAGGATATCCTCGGGATTATCGGTGAGCAGCGCAGGGCCTATGTCGGCCGTGCGGTGTTTGCGGATGTCGCGCACGCAGATGCGCGCTATCTCGGCATGTGCGTTGCGTGCCATCCGGATCACGCTGCAGAAGCCCGTGCCGACGGTGCCGAGTCCGAACAGGCCTATTCTCAGTTTATTGTCGTTCATATGGTTGTGTCGTTCATGAATGGTTGTATAAGTGCGTTGAGCTGGTCGTTCTCGACCAGAAATCCGTCGTGGCCCAGGCGCGACTCTATTTCCTCGTAGTGTCCCTGAGGCAGGGCGGCGGCGAGGCGCTTCAGCTCGTCGGGAGGGAAGATGATGTCGGTGGTTATTCCCACAACAAGGGCCGGCGTGTCGATGCGGCCAAGTGCCGTGCTGATGCCGCCGCGGCCGCGGCCGATGTCGTGCGTGTCGAAGGCGTCGAGTATCGTTACGTAGGAGTAGGCGTTGAAGCGCCGGCGCAGTTTCTCTCCCTGGTGCCGCTGGTAGGAACAGGCGCGCCGGTCGTAGATCGGGCGCCCGTCGGCTGGGGGTGTATCGGTCTGCGTCGCGTTGTAGCCGCTGCCGCCCCGGTATGTAAGCAGCCCTATGGCCCTGGCGGCCGCCAGTCCGGCTCCGGCGGCGTCCGGGCGCCGTTCGCCCCAGGTGGAGTCGGCCTTGATGGCCATGCGCTGGCTTTCGTCGATGGCTATTGTCCATGGCATGGCTTCGGCGGCTGTCGCGATCAGTATGAGTCTGCGGAATCGCCAGGGTTGCTCTGCCGCCCACTCCAGCGCCTGAAACCCGCCGACCGAAGCGCCAACAATCGTGTCGATCGTGCCGATGCCGAGCGCGTCGGCAAGCAGGGCCAGCGCCCGGGCCATGTCGCGGATAGTCAGCGGCGGAAAATCGCTATAGTAGGGTTCTCCCGTGGCCGGATTCACCGACAGCGGCCCCGTCGAACCGTAGCACGATCCGATGATGTTGGCGCACACGGTGAAGTGGCGCGCGGGATCGAGAAACCGGCCGCTCTCGACCGTGCCGGGCCACCAGTCGGCCACATCGCTGTTGGCGGTCAGTGCGTGGCACACCCACACCACGTTGTCGCGGCTTTCGTTCATCTCGCCGAACGTGTGGTAGGCGATGTCCATGCCATGGAGCACGTCGCCCGATTCGAGTACGAAAGGTTTGTCGCTGTGATGGATCCGCATCATATCCCGGCCTTCTTGAATGCCTGGCTGAAATCGGCGATGATATCCTCGGGATCCTCCAGTCCGGGCGACACGCGCAGCAGAGTGGGTGTGACTCCGGCCTGTTCAAGATCTTCCGCCGAAAGTTGCTTGTGCGTCGTCGACGCGGGGTGGGTGACGGCTGTCACGGAGTCGCCGATCATTGTCATGTGCATGCACAGTTTCAGCGATTCGACGAACTTGATTGTCGTATCGAGGTCGCCCTGCAGTTCGACGTTCAGCACCGCGCCGGCGCCGTCGCGGAAATATTTGGCTGCGGCTTCGTGCCATGGATTGTCGGCAAAGCCTACATAGCTGACTTTTTTTACCGCAGGGCTTGAGGCCAGGAATTCGGCAAGTCGTCGGGTCGATTCTACCTGATGGCGCACGCGCAGCGACAGCGTCTCCAGGCCGAGCATCATCAGGTAGCAGTCGAACGGCGACGGGCATGTGCCGAGGTCGCGCAGGCCGTCGACGCGGCATTTCACTGCGAATGCCGCCTTGCCGAAAGTAGTCCACAGGTTCAGGCCATGATAGCCCTCCGACGGGCAGTCGACACCCGGGAAGCCACTCCAGTCGAAGTTGCCGCCGTCGACGATTATGCCGCCCATGGCTGTCCCGTGTCCGTTGATCCACTTTGTGGCGGAGTCTACGATGATGTTGGCTCCCCATTTCAGAGGGTTGCAGAGATAGCCGCCCGCGCCGAAAGTGTTGTCGATCACCAGCGGTACGCCTGCCTCGGCGGCAACACGGCCGAGACCCTCCAGATCAGGGACGGCGCAGGTCGGATTGCCCATGCTTTCGGCAAAGACAGCGCGTGTGCGGCTGTCGCACAGGGCCGCGAATGATGCCGGGTCGGCTGTTTCGGCGATACGTATTTCGATGCCCAGACGCGGCAGCGTGTGGCGGAACAGATTGTAGGTGCCTCCGTAGAGATAAGGCGATGCCACTATGTTGTCGCCTTCCGAAGCCAGGCATGTCAGAGCTGTCAGTATCGCTGACATGCCCGAGGAAGTGGCCACGGCACCCGAGCCGCCATAGAGAGCCGCCATGCGCTCCTCGTAGGCGGTGTTGGTCGGATTCTGCAGGCGTGTGTAGATGTTGCCTGCCTGCGACAGCTCGAACAGGCGTGCGGCGTAGTCGCAGGTCGGGAAACTATAGGCGGCCGTCGGCGTGATGGCGTTGCCGCGTGCGCAGCTCGGATTGCTGCGGTCGAGTCCTGCGTGTATCTGCAGGGTGGCGAAGTGTAGGTCTTTGTAGTCCATGATAATGAAAAAGGCCGGCACGTGGAGTGGTCCAGGTGCCGGCTTGCTATTTTTGTTTAGATTGTTTTTACTGGTCAGAAGCGGCACACCTGGCGGGGCATCATGCACATCATGCCCATCCACATCATCGACATGGACATCACGCGGTCGCTGTTGTTGTTTAAAGTCATTGTTGCTTTTAAAATCGTTGCAAATTTAGCCCTAATTTTTAAATCATGCAACTTTTTCAATTGAAAATTTTAAAGATTTTCAGCTGGCTTTCATTTCATAGGATAACATCGGTGACAAATTCAGCTTTGGAATCCCTTTTCTAGACACGAACGGGCGGGGGCGTCGGACTCGTGGTAGAGTCGGTCGGGAGGAATGACGGCTTTGGCTTCGGGATTGAAGCGATGTCCGAGCGACAGGGAGAAGCCCATGCGCAGCAGTTGTCGTGCGCGCGTGGCATTGCCGCGGAAGCCGTGGATGATCCATTCGACCGAGGGCCGGTGCCGCCTGATGGCGGCGGCTAACATGTCGTCGGCCTTGACGGCATGGATGATAAGCGGCTTGCCCACGCGCTCGGCCAGCCGGGCATGGAAGTCGAATACGCGTCGCTGCAGTTCGATGTCGCCGCCGCGCATACGGTCGAAGCCTGCTTCGCCCACGGCTACGGTGCGCGGATCGCGGGCCATGCGCACGAGGGCTTTCAGCGATGTCAGCGTCGGCTCCCCGGCACTTGTGTCCCATGGGTGGATACCTACTGAAAAATTGCCGGCGGGCGGCAACGTGTCGGACGGAGTAAGGTTTACTACGCTGTCGGGGCGGCCGGCGGCCGTGAGGTCGTGGGTGTGTATGTCGGCGAAAGAGTGCAGTGAAGGAGTCATGGCACAGGGTCGTAGCCGCTGCCACCCCACGGATGGCAGCGAAGTATGCGTCGGACGGCGAGCCAGGTGCCTTTGAAGGCGCCATGACGCCGCAGAGCCTCGATGGCGTATTCGCTGCAGGTGGGAGAGAAGCGGCATGTCGGAGGCTTCAGCGGCGATATACACTGCCGGTAGAAGATCACTGGCAGCGTCAGCACCCATGCCAGTGAGCGGTTAATCAGTCGTGCCGGATTCATCGGGGAGAGAGGCAGGAACGGAGTTTTCAGCAGATGAGGATTGCGCTATGCGGTCGAGCAGGCGGTTCATGGCCCGGTCAACGGCGTGGTAGTCGCACAGGCGGTCGGCTACGTACAGAAAGGCCACGTCGATGCGGGTGCCGTCGGGCATGGGATGAGCGGCGCGGCTCAGACGGTACGATTCGCGGATACGGCGGCGCATGGCCACGCGGTCCACTGCATGGCGCAGGCGCTTTTTCGGCACGCTAATAACAAAGGCCAGCGGGGCGTCGCTCCGTCGTTCACGGTTGCTGCGCCACACGGCACGCAGCGGATAGGCCAGACTGCTTGAAGCGCCGCTGCCGCGGCTAAAGAGCGAGTCGATAGCTACGGCAGAGCAAAGTTTTTCTTTCTTGTATAGCCTGAGGCCTTTCATTGGCTGACTGGTTGACGGAGTAGGGAGCGTGCCTTATTTCTGCTCGGCCAGGAACTGGTCGATGGCTGCGGGCATCGACGGAGCTTTGGCCGACGGAGCCTCGATGTCGACCGTAAGGCCGGCGTCCTTGGCAGCCTTGGCAGTGGCGGCGCCGAATGTGGCTATCGCTATGCCGTCCTGTTTGAAGTCAGGGAAATTCTTGCACAGCGATTCTATGCCCTGGGGGCTGAAGAATACCAGCATCTGGTAATCCAGCGGCTCGTCGGGTCCGAAGTCGTTGCTGACGGTGCGGTAGATCACCGCGCGGTCGTAGCTGATCTTGTTGCTGTCGAGCAGATCGGCTTCCGCGCCGGTGTTGACGTCGCTGACTGCCAGCAGGTATTTTTCGTCCTTATGCTTGACGATCAGTGGTATCAGATCGGCGAATTTACCGGTCTTGGGGAAAAATATCTTGCGTTTGCGGTAGATGATGTATTTCTGCAGATAGTTGGCGATGGTTTCCGAGGTGCAGAAATATTTTTGTGTGTCCGGCATTGTGAGGCGCATTTCTTCGCACAGACGGAAGAAGTGGTCGATCGCGGTTTTGGCTGTGAAGATAATGGCTGTGTGCTCGGGAATGGAAATCTTCTGTGCGCGGAATTCACGTGGAGTCAGACCCTCGACCTTGATGAAGGGGCGAAAGACAATCTCGACGCCATGTTTCTGCGCCAGTTCGAAATAAGGCGATTTCTCAGACGAAGGTTTTGGCTGCGATACTAAAATCTTTTCTACTTTCACAATTTTAAAGTTTTAGACCTACAGTGTGTGTTCTGCGAGCAGAACCGAACTTTTGTAGACGAAAAGTAAAGGTATTATTTCAAGGGTGCAAAGGTACAAAATAAAATACACTAATGAGGCAATTTTGTTGAAAAAAATGCGGAATCCCTTTAAAATAAAGATTATTTTAGTACACAAATATAATAAAAATGCAACCAAAACGACATCCGATGATACCTGCGGATAGAAAATTGCCAGCATCGCAGGGATGATGAGCGCCAGTCCCAGCAGGGCCATGGACGCGTTGTAGCCGCGCACCCAGTCGTGGTGTGCGCCGGGTGTGGCGAATGCATAGCCTACGAGATTATATCCGGCGAAGTGGTAGAAGTATCCGGCGGCGACGACTGCCGTCACGACGGCCACTCGCCCTCCTGTCATGGCCAAGTCGCCCGGAGGGCCGACACGGCAGATGGCAGTGGACAGTAGAATCCCCATGCATACGACACTTTGGAGCATCAGCAGCAACAGCACGCGCGTGTCGCCCGCAGGCCGCTCGTCGAAGACGTTGTCGCGGCCCGAGCGTACTTTCCACAGTTCTTCGGCATAGGTTCTGACGAGACGTTTCAGATGTCTGAAATTGAATATCAGCACCACGAACATCAAGGCGATGATCATCAGGAACCCCGAGTGGTTGCCGGGCTGCATCTGGCGCATGCCGGGTTCGAGGCCGTCGAGCCACGCCGGAGGCACGACGGCTACAGCCGTATCGGCCGCGACGGTGTCGGGGACAATAGAATCAACTGACAGTGAATCGACAGCCAGTGAGTCGACCGGTAAACCGGCCAGTGGACTGGCGACGGCTGTGTCGGGGGCGGCCATATGGAGCGAGTCGGTGGTTGTCGGCATGGATGGTCGTTAGAATTTGGCTTTCAGATGTAGTTCGGATGTGGCTGCGGCTGCAGCGGCGACGGCTTCTGCCGGATCGGCGCACACGTGCCACAGCGCCTGGTGGTCGGACGGCATGAAGCCTGCGCCGACTGCGTGGCCGAGCATTGCAAGCAGGTTGTCGTAGTATCCGGCGGTGTTGAGTATCACTATATTGCCGGTGTAGAGTCCCAGCTGGCGCCATGTTATCAGTTCGGTGAGTTCCTCGAACGTGCCGATACCTCCGGGAAGCGCTATGGCGCCTGCGGCGTGTCGGGCCATCAGTTCTTTGCGGCGGTGCATGTCGGGTGTGATCACGGTCTCGTCGGCTTCGGGATCGTTCCAGCCGCGGTCGACCATGAATTGTGGGATGACGGCTATGGTGGCGCCTCCGGCGGCGCGTGCCGCGCGTGCGGCGGCTCCCATCATGCCCATGTGGCCGCCTCCGTAGATCAGCGGCAGCCCGGCGGCGGCAATGGCCTGCCCGGTGGCCTCGGCGGCCTC
>CABRGT010000020.1 GCA_902470475.1 uncultured Porphyromonadaceae bacterium
CGTCCGGCCGAGTCGAGTTCGGTCCGCATCGCCGCCGTAGCCGATGACACGCGGGCAGCCGCGGCTTCCACCGAAATGCCGTCGCGGCGCGCTACCGACATGGCCAGCAGCCCGTCGGTGCGCGAAAGCTCCGGATTGAACGACAATACCCTCCGGGGAGCCTTCCACATACCCGCCTGCGCGTCGTATGCGGCCGGTTCACCGTGACACAGGATAGCCCCGATACCCGGTACTATCACGCAGTCATGGCTTTGCAGCAGATATTCTATATGTCGTACAATCGCTTTCACTTCGCAAATTTACGATTTTATTTTTATTCGCCCCAACTTTTTTTAATTCTTTTTATCTACATTCTTTTTGTGAAAATCTTTAACTTTGTAGCGTTCAAAAAGATGAGAGGATGAAGAAGATTTTAGTCATGCTTGCGGCCGTTTTCGCCATGCTCTGCGCCGCCACAGTGTCGGCCTACACCACGGAAATCACTCAGGCCACACCGGCCATGGCACCGGCGTCCGACACAGTCTGCGCCGACACCCTTTTCGACGAGGACCCATATTTCATTCTCATGGGCGAAGCCGACAGCGCCATAGTCCACGAACGCTGGGCCGAGGCCGTCCTGCGCCTCTCCGACGTCCTGGCCGTCCGGCCCGACAGCCCATCCAACGCCCTCATCCTGTACAATATGGGCATCTGCCAGCAGCGACTTGGCAACGACTCACTGGCCCTCGACGCCTTCGACCGCTCGCTCGATCTTGCGCCCAACATGCTCGTCACACTCCTTGCCCGCGGACGCCAGCTGCTGGCCATGCGCCGCGATTTCGAAGCTTTCGACACATTTTCACGCGCCATCGCCGCCGACTCCCTGTCAACCGAAGCTCGCTTCTACCATGGCATGATGGCCCTCTTCGGTGGCAAAAGCGACATCGCCGAGCAGGATTTTCTCGTGCTGAAGAATGTGATACCCTACTCCGCCGACACCGCTACCGCCCTGGGCACACTCTACTCCCTCACAGGCCGCGAGCGCGAGGCTGTACCCTATCTGCGGCAGCTCATCGAGGAAGACCCGCAGCCCGAGACATTCGCCTCGCTCGCCGGATGCTACCTCGCCCTTGAGCAGCTTTCCGATGCCTCGACCGTGCTGGCCGACGGGCTCGCCCGCTATCCCGACGATCCCGAACTCTACTACTACCGGGCTTGGCTCCGCCGCGACGAATACCGTCTCGACGACGCCCGTGCCGACGCGGCCCGCGCCATCCGCCTCGGAGCCTCTCCGGCCCGCGTCAACGCCCTATTCGCCAATTAGCGCTCACCGGATGCCGCGCCGGTTGAGCTGCGCCTGATAGCGCCGCGCGTTGCGCTGGTGGGTGGCATAGTCGGCCGCAAAATTGTGGTAACCCGAGAAATCCTCCTTCGCGCACATGAATATATAGTTGTGGTCCGGTGCGTCGAGCACGGCGTCAATAGTCGACTTGCGCGGAATGCGGATCGGGCCGGGCGGAAGCCCCGTATTCCTATACGTGTTGTAAGGCGAATCGGTGCGCAGATGCCGGGCCGTGATGCGCCGCAGCGAGAAATCCCCCACGGCAAACTTCACCGTCGGGTCGGCCTGAAGCTTCATGCCCTTGTCAAGCCGGTTCATATACAGGCGCGCGATCATAGGCAGCTCCTTCTCCTTGTTGCTTTCCTCCTCCACGATCGAAGCCACCGTAGCGACTTCCACAGGCGTCAGGCCCAGCCGATCGGCTTTCGCAAGGCGTTCCGGAGTCCAGAACTTGTCGCGTTCGTCCACAAGCTTGGTGATCACATCTTCCGGCTCGTCCGTCCAGTAGAATTCATATGTATCGGGCACGAACGCGGCGGCAAATTCCTCCGGCCGTCCGAATTTAGTATTCTCCTTGAGCATCTTGTTGGCCGCGTCCTTGATCTCCTGCGGCGATGCCTCTATTTTGGCTGCGATCTTGCGGTAGAGGTCGTCGAGCGTGCGCATGTTGCTCAGAGTGATGCGCACCGGCGTCTGATGCGCCTTCGATATATCGTTGGCGGCCTTCAGCGCCGACGTCCCCGGCTCTATCAGATACGAACCGTGCGAACGCGTCGGATCGCCCGACGCCACGCTCCAGAGCCTGTAAACAAGCGACCCGTAGCCGTCGCCCAGCGACGACACCAGCGAGTCGCGCACACTCTCCTTGGTGGCATCCTTCGGGATGTTGATCCGCACCGCCGCCTCACTCTCGAAACGCTGCGTGAGCACCCACAGGCCCGTCAGTCCGATAACTGCCGTCACCGCGAACACTACAGCCAGCCAGCGTGTTGTCTTTTTCATCTTTTCCAATTTTTATGCAAAGATAACAATTTTCCGCCAACTAAAGTTCCATCCTCCCTTTTTACCCCGCGTTTCGATAAAAAACATATTATTTCACCGAATTGCTGCAGTTCAATCAATGCCGCTCAACACGAAAATAAATCATGATAAAAAAATGCGCACAAATGCCAAAAAATATGTTAAACAACATGTAAAAATATTTTGAAATAAAGTCCTTTATCACTAAATTCGCGCATAATCAATAAACAGCTAACCATGAAACGTTTTATTCTCTTCATCACTTCCCTGCTTCAGATAATCATTGTGTCGCATGCCTCGATTTTTCATACTGAAACCTTTGAGTTTTCAAAACTCAATCAGGATACAATTGTAATTAATGGCAATCGGTCCACATTACTTAATTACCAAAACCTTCAAAATACTACTGAAATTGGAGCTCCTTCCATTCCTGTGAAACATCTCATTTTTTCAGTTCCATGGAATGCCTCGAATATAGCAATAAATTATTCGGCATCTGGTTTAGAAGAGATACAATTACATGCACCTATCTCTTCTGTCATTCCTACAGTATCAGACCCTTATGAAGTTAACTATAAGAATTCGGAATCAGTCCAGTCTTTCGGCAAAAGCGCCGTTTTAGTATCCAACAATCTTCTTTATGGGATCAATCGAATTATAGGAATTGATGTATTCCCTGTTACTCTATATGATGACAATGATTTAAAAGCTATATTCGCATCAAAAATTGACTTGACAATCTCGTGGAATTTAGAAGACACTGGTTTTTTATCTGAAAACTCATATAAACCCGGAGACAATAAAATTAATACTCAGCCGAAAATGGTTGTCAAGGACCGCGCATGGTGGTATAATCTTGAAAAGAGTGACGGAACACCCTGTAACTTAAATTCTGACTGGCACAGCGAGTTCGGAATTCAGATCGGCGATGAAGTGGAAATCAACGGCACAATGTGGCACGAGCTTAATGTCGTAAAGCGCGGCGACGGCAACTACTATCACGGCATGATAATCGAGGATGAATACCCGATATGCATTTCATACATTCGCGAGGAGAACAACAATGTATATGCTCTGTTCGACTACGACCTGCTTGCCGAATACCCACCACTGTTGAAAGTCATGCAGGCCGGTCGCTGGGCTGGTTTTATATCTAAAGAACCCGAAGAGGTTCAGATCTATCACTTCGGGACCGAGGGTCAAAGCTATCTGATGGGGAGCGCCTCGGGATTTGCCGATTGTGCAATACTATCCACATATGAAAAGCATTTTGATTATGATCAATTAGAATGCCCTGACACATAGACAGATCACATCGTTGCCAATGTAACACTTAATGAAGCAGGTTTCATGGAGGAATATTCTGGTTTCACTGTTGTCGAAGGCATCGGAGCCTATACCACTGACAAAGAGCATATGTCGCTCTTCTTCGCGCCGTTCACCGACAATACTGCAGAAAGCGAGTTTGCCGTACCGGTGCTAAGATTTGTCACACCGGATGCAGATTTAAACCAAACACATGTCATATTTCAAGCCGCTGGTGGATACAGGCAATGGAGCATATTAGTGTCTGCACCTACAGTCGAGGCGGACTGCGACGGTCAGTCCGAATTTTGGTACGGCATCGACGGCATCCATGTCACCGCTCCACTCGCGCCAGGCATATACATCAGGGTTGCAGGTGGAGTCGCCTCTAAAGTTATTGTTAAATAAATGCCATAAATAAATTTTGTTTTTTTTGATTCGCCGTTCCGATTTTTTGGACTATCTTTGCACGGCAAACAAAGGAAAACAGTTAATAAACCGTTCAACTATCATTTTATGAGCAAAAAATACATTTGCACCGTTTGTGGCTATGTTCACGAAGGTGATTCGGCACCCGAAAAGTGCCCCCAGTGCGGCGTTCCCGCAAGTAAGTTCAAGGAAGTCGACGAAGAGGCTGCCGTGAAGTTCGTCACCGAGCATGAGATCGGCGTGGCCAAGGGATGCGACGAGCAGATGATCGCCGACCTCAACGCCCACTTCGCCGGCGAATGCAGCGAAGTCGGCCAGTACCTGGCCATGGCTCGCCAGGCCGACCGCGAAGGCTACCCCGAAATCGCTGAAGCCTTCAAACGCTACGCATGGGAGGAAGCAGAGCACGCATCCAAGTTCGCCGAACTCCTCGGCGACGTCGTTTGGGACACCAAGACCAACCTCTACAAGCGCATGCTCGCCGAAGCCGGCGCCAACGCCGACAAGATGCGCATCGCCGCACGCGCCAAGCAGCTCAACCTCGATGCCATCCACGACACCGTTCACGAAATGGCAAAGGACGAGGCCCGTCACGGCAAGGGCTTCGAAGGCCTCTACAACCGCTACTTCGGCAAATAATCAGCCGGCAGCCTGAATAAGACAGCGTCTCCCGCAGCCACCGTGCCGCGGGAGACGTCTTTCTTATCTGTTCCGATAATTTACTTTTCAAGAGTCTTTACCCATCCGGCGATGCGGCCGGCGGTGACATCCGGATGGTTGACCTCGTCGATCAGCAGTCCCACGGCCTCACCGCCCTGCACGGGCACGGCCTTCGACCGGTCGAATTCGTACGGGAACGTATTGTACGTGCCGGCCATCGTGGCGCCCGTATCTTTCATGCGGTCATAGATGATGCCCACGGCGTTGCAGAATGTGTCGGTCATCGACTCGTCTCCGTCGCCGAAGACAGCCACGCGACGTCCCGTCAGGTCAAGCACCGACGCTCCGTCGAGAAAGTCATACATATCGTCCTGCAGTTCGCCTGCTCCGTATGTCGGCGAGCCCATCACTATCAGGTCGTACGCGCCCAGGCGGTCGGGCGCTGTCTCGCTGACATTATATACGTCAGCATCGGCCACCGACATCGCCTTGGCTATCTCGCGGGCCACGCGCTCGGTGGTTCCCGTACTGCTTCCATAGAATATTCCGGTTTTCATTTTTCTTTGTATTTGGTATTTATATATCAAAAACAACCCCGTGCCGCGCGATGTTCACTGATTTTTTCTTACCTTTGTCAGAAATTTTGCCGCTATGTCCAGGACTGCACTGAAAAAGGAACTCGCACGGATGTCGCATGAGCAGCTCGAGCAGATAATAATCGACGCATACGAGGCATCGAAGGAGACCAAAAGCTACTTCGACTTCTTCCTCAATCCCGACGTCGAGAAGCTCCATGCCCGCATGATCGACATCGTGTGCCGCGAGCTTCGCCGCCAGAAGTGGGGCTACTGCAAGGCGCGCGTCACCGTGCTGAAAAAAGCCGTCCGCGACTTCGCCGGATACCGTCCGGGACCGCAGGAGGTCATCGGATTCATGGCCGACGTCCTCGAGCAGATCGGCGTGGCCGACCGCTTTCTCCACCTGTCCGGCCCCCAGGAACGCTTCGCAGCATTCCTCGCCGCCGAAATCCTGACCTACGGCAACGAAAACCTGTGCGCCGATACAGCCCTCGAACGGCTCAACCGCATCATCAACGCACCCGAGTTCCGCGCCTTTTTCCGGCGCATCGTCTCTGAAGTGCTCGACCGCGGATAACCATATTTATACCTGCCGAATGAAACGTCTCCTTACCGTCATCATAATTCTCCTCTGCGCCGCTACTCTCGCTTCGGTCTTCGCAAAGCGCAAGACTCAGCTCGCACCGTCCTACGCCTGGCGCCTCGAGCCGCCCCTGGGATTGCGTGTCCCGGCCGACATCGACACTTTGCCCGACAACTACGCACGGCGGTCCGTTCCGTCGGAAGTTTCCGACGCATGGGCCACAACCGGCAATCTCGGCGGCGCAGGTATAAACATGATCTTCGCCGACCGTCCGGCCCTCAGCCGGTTCTTCTTCAACGACGCATTCGGCCACTGGCTCCCATCGTACAGCCGGCAGCGGTTCTACAACACCCGCATCCCCATGACCCTGCTGAGCTACAACGCCGGCGGCGGACGCGACGACGGCCAGGACCGCCTGCAGGCAACCTTCTCGGGCAACATCAACGCTCGCGCGCAGGTCGGCGCTATGGTCGATTATCTGTACTCCAAGGGATCGTACGCCAATCAGGCCGCCAAAGACCTCGCCTGGGGCTTGTCCGGCTCATATCTCGGTCCCCGATACGAGATGCAGGCATTCTTCCACCATTATAACCTTGTCAATAAGGAGAACGGCGGCATCACCGATCCGCTCTACATCACCGACCCCGCTCTCGTCCAGGGCGGCGTCACGAGCGTCAACGCCAAAAACATCCCCACCAGGCTTTCCAACGCCCACACGCGCCTGGTCGGACAGCAGTTCTACCTCAACCAGCGCTACAAGGTCGGGTACTGGGAGGAACAGCGTGACTCTGTCACCGACACTGTCACGGGCCGCACATATGTGCCTGTCACATCATTCATCTGGACACTCAACTATCGCGACGGCCGCCATATCTTCCGCGACGATGCCTCGGGCGAGATAAGTAACTTCTTCGCGCACACGTATCTTTATCCCGACCGCACCGCCGACCGCACGTCCTACTGGAGTCTGTCGAACACATTCGGCATTTCCATGCTCGAAGGCTTCAACCGCTATGCCCGGTTCGGACTCGCAGCCTTCCTCACCTACGACATCGTCAAATACGCCCAGACAGCCGACTCACTCGACCGCACGGCCCTTGACCTCACACCCTTCCCCGACGGCATCACCGGCATCGACCCGCGCCACACCGAAAACAACATCACCGTCGGCGGACAGCTCACCAAGCAGCGCGGATCCATCCTCACCTACGAGGCCACCGCACGCTTCGGTATCACCGGACAGGTCGCCGGCGACATCGACATCGACGGACGCCTCCGCACACGGTTCCCCCTCTTCGGCGACTCGGTGGCAATCACAGGCATCGGAGCTTTCTCCAACAAATCGGCCCCATACCTGATGAACAACTATCTCTCGAATCATTTCATCTGGAAAAACGATTTCGGCAAAGTGCGCCGCCTAACCTTCGGCGGCGACCTCGACCTTGACCGCACCGACTCACACCTGCAGATCCGCGTCGAGAACATTCAGAACCATCTGTACTTCAACTCCGACTTCCTGCCCGCTCAGCACGGCGGCAGCGTTCAGGTATTTTCCGCCCGCCTGCAGCAGAACCTCCGTGCCGGCATACTGCACTGGGACAATTCCGTCACGTTCCAGACTTCGTCCGACGAGACCGTCATCTCACTCCCTAAGCTGGCCGTATACTCCAACCTATACCTGAAATTCCGCATCGCCACACTGCACGTGCAGCTCGGTGTCGACTGCGACTACTACACACGCTATTACGCGCCAAAGTATCAGCCCGCCACCGCCACGTTTGCCAACCAGCACGAGCAGCTCCTCGGCAACTATCCCTTCATGAACGCCTACGCCAACTTCAAGCTAAGTAAAGCGCGCTTCTACGTCCTCTTCAGCCACCTCAATCAGGGCTGGTTCAGCAAGGACTACTTCTCCGTAGTCGACTATCCTCTCAACCCGCGCCGCTTCCAGCTCGGCATCTCGGTCGACTTCGCCAACTAAAAAGCTATCGGTGCGTGGCATCATCACAATGCACACCGTTATCCGTATCAACATTCTTTAACACATCTGTACGCTATTTCGTCTCACGCCGGGTGCTAACTTTGCCGCAAATCAAAGATAACACCCATGTCACTACTCAGATTTATCGGCGAATACGCCATCTTCCGTTACATCATGCGACTCTTCGGCCGCCATTCCATCTCGACCGAAACCGAAGTCGTCGAAATGACCGACATAGACGAAGCGATCAGCACCGACGATGATCCCGAAGGACGCGAGGATTTCGAAAAAGAAATAATCGGACATGACTCATACGGCCACGAAACCGCGCACAACGACGAGTCCGACAGCGACTACGATACGGACGATGCCGACGATCTTGACGAGTCCGACGAAGATGACGACTTCGATGAACTTGACGACCTTGACGAACTTGATGAACTCGATACCTGTCTCGACTTCGACAGCTTCGATAGTTTCGACAGCTACGATGACTTCGACGACTTCTAAACCTCCGCATAAACCACATAAGAACAACCGGGGCTGCATCGCTTATGTCGCGATGCAGCCCCGGTATATTTGGGAATCCTAAGGGCCTTACTTCACAACCACCTTGGTGGCCTCGGTGCCCTGCAGGCGTACATAAACGCCGGGGACGAGGTTCTGCTCTTCAACACGGCGGCCGTTCAGATCATAGTACATCACGGGAGCAAACGTGTTGTCGACCGATACATTTGCCACACCGGCCGGACCGGGAGCAAAATAGCGGCTGATCTTATTGTCGCGCAGTACCATCACGTGGAAGTTGCCGCCGCCGTTGTTGTCGGCAACCGGGAAGCCGGTGGTCAGCACCGTCTGCGCCTCGCCGGTGAAATCGATGCCGGTCATCTGAACTTCGGCGGGAGCCGTGATGCCGCGGCTTACGTCATAGAGCTTGCAGGTGAGCGAGCCGGCGCCCGGAGTGGCGAGCGTCATCAGCGCGTGATCCGAGAAGCGGAAGAAGCCGGCACCCTGGGTATTCTTGGGCAGGTTCGTATTCTCGGCATTGCAGGGAACACTCAGAGCGTGGTCAAACTCATACTCGCGCATACCGGTCTTGCTGCTGTTGCCGATCAGGAAGAACTGGTGGCGGTTCGTGGGCGAAAGTACGAAGCGATAGTCTCCGTCGAAATCCGTACCGAATACCGAACCGGGGCGATGAACCTCATACGACGTTGCCTCACCGTTCTCGAGCGAACGTACTTCCGTGTAGATGATCGCACTGCTGGCAGTGCCCACTGCGCTGACGGCCATTTCGCCGTCGTCGAGGTTACCGCGCATCACGAAAGTGCGGCCTACATAGCCCGTGCGGTGATTACCCGAAGTCTGCGAGCTGAACAGTTCGTAAGGAGTGCCTGAAGGCAGACCGTTTTCACCACGGCTCCAGTAATATATCGACATCGTGCCGCGTTCCTCGTTTTTACCTACATACTTGTCATCATGCTGGTTCTTGCTCATGCTCGATGCAAGCAGGACACCGTTGCCGGTCACCTGGATGTCGGCTACATTCTGGACATTGCCGGTGCAGCCGGTCAGATCGACCTCGGTAAGCACCTTGCCGTCGTTGCCGTCGAGCACCACTACCGTAGCCTCGTCCTGGGCGTCGCGGGCCAGCACATACACATTGTTCTTGTTCCAGATCAGACGCTCCGGTGTCTTGCCGGCGAGCTGCGGGATCTCGACGTCAGTGTAGGCGGCGGTCATCGCGTAGCTTTCTTCCAGGGGCAGACCGTCGGGAATCGGGCTGATGTAATTCAGTTCCTCACCCGGGCGGCCATTATAGTAGCGGTCGGTCAGGAATACCTTGGGATAGGCCGTATTGCCGGCCTCGACCTCTACTTCCACGGGAGTGCCGTCGGTGTAGTCGGGATGCGTGCACACTACCTCGTACTTGCCGGGTTCGAGACCGAAGAACACGAATGCGCCGTTGTAGAACTGGTCGGTAGTGTACTCCTTGATCTTTTCGCCGTCCTTGTACAGGTACACGACAGCTCCGTTGAGAGGCTTGAGCTCGTCATCGGTGCCGGGATAGCCCGTATAGAGATCATGCTTGAATGTGGTGTGGGCGTCGCGGACGATACCGTAGATTTCGCCGGTGGTCTCAAGCTGACCGAGTTCGAAATAATCAGCCACGCCGCGGGCATACGCATAACCCTCGATCATATCCACATCCCAGTTCATGGCGCGGTGCATCGCGGGAGTGTAGGTATGGAAGAAGCCCTCCACGAGATAACCCGGAGTGCCGTGCTTGAGCACGCCCAGATATCCGTAGTAGCCCAGGCCGTTGTACGAGCCGCTGCCGTGTCCCATGAAGTCGGTCTCGCCGTATATGTACGGTGCGCTCTCAGTCCAGCACATATGGTCGATGGCAAACGAATATTTCGAGCCGATCTCGCACATTTCGTACGAACCGTTCACAGCCTCGTTGCCCTTGCCGTTCTTGCCGCGGTACATGTACAGGTGATAGTTGCAGTTGTTGATGCTGGCCGCGTTGGAGTGGATCGAGATGAACATGTCGAACTCATTCTCCTCCACCTCGCAGCAGATCTCATAGAGGTCGCGGTTGTAGACGTAGCGGTCGGGATTGTTCTTCTCGTCGCGGTCATTGATTATCGGGTTGTACGGGCCGTTTTTCACACGGCTCATAACCACGTTCTGTGCCATGTCGCGCGCGGCGCCGGTGGTTTTGGGGTCGCCGGTCTGGTTAAGCGTGCGGTCAAACGGGAAACCCATCTCGATCAGCTTCTCCAGCACGCCGAAGCCCTTGATAAGGTCGGTGTTCGATTCGAAGAAGTTGGTGGTATCCGTACCCGACGACGAGTATTTCTCCTTGCCGATCACCTGCATCGGGCGGTCGTTGCTCGTCCACGAGCCGTGGCCCGGATTCACATATATACGCAGATCTTCAGGACTCTGAGCTGCTGCGGCGGTGCCCATAAGCACTAACGCTGCGGTAAAAATCTTTAAATTCATAGCGGTGGTGTTTATGGATTATTTGAGGTTGATGACATAGAGGTCGCCTTCGGCGGTCGAGAAGGTAATGTGCTTGCCGTCGGCAGTCGCCCACGGATTGAATGCCGTGACGCTGCTGTCGGTCAGGGTCTGCACGGTGCCGTCAAGAGAGATGGCCACGATCGAGGCTGCCACGATGCCTTCGCCGTCGAATTCGTCGTCAACGGCCACCACGACATCGTTATTGAGCCATGCCGGAGCATGGAAATAGCCCAGAGGGCGCACGTTCGAACCGTCGAGATCGCATACAAAGCTGCCGTAGCCCGACAGGAAATAGCTTATCTTGGTGCCGTCCGGCGAAAGATTCGGCCACAGATACGAGCCGCGGCCCTGCGGATCAAGGTTAGTCACAGTGCCGTCGGGCATCGTGAGCTCCAGATGGCCGTAGTGGATGTTAACCACAGGCTGGCCTATGGCGGCAGTTGCCGTCGTCGAGCCGCCGCGCAGCTGCTGCGCGCTGAAGCGGCCCGCCTCGCTCAGCGACAGGACGCCGGCCGGCGATACGGTGAAGCCTGCGCAGTGACGGGCAGGCTTGCTCAGATTGCGGGTGTAGCCCGTGCCGAGTTCAACGAGTTTCACTGCATAGAAGCGACGGCGGTCAGCTGCCGTCGTCGAGCTCTTGAACACGATGTTGCCGCCGTCGGGAGTGAACGACAGGTGCAGCGCCGAACCGTTGTCGGCTACTTTCTCCGTCACGCCGGTAGTCAGATCCACGCGGTGAAGGGTGTTGTCTTCAAACGTCGACACTATGGCGAAGCGGCCGTCGGGGCTGACGCGCGGTATGTTCACATCCAGGTCGCCCTGTACGGGTACCTGTGTCACCGACTGCACCTCAACCACTTGGGCTCCTGCCAGCAGCGACGCTGTACAAAAGGCCAAAGTAAGTAAAGATTTCTTCATGGTCAGATTCTTTTTGTTATTAATAGGTTTTATAGAATTTGCAAGGCACATTAAGCCACGTCAAAGGTACGACTTTATATTTTATAGACAAAATTGTTAATATATTTACACACTTTTTAACATAAATAAACCCAAAATTCTATCAGAACGGATAACCGATCGCCAGATGGAACGCCAGCGACTTGCCGAACGACTCCATGTTGTAGTACCCGCCATGGCCCGTGTTGTACGGCGCGTGGATACCTATGCCCAGGTCGGCGCGGATGACCAGCATCTCTATGTCAAAGCGCAGGCCAGCGCCCGTGCCGGTGGCAAGGTCGCGCAGGAAGGTCTTGCCGCGGAGCATGCCGCCCGGCCGCGACGGATCTTCCTTGAGCAGCCACACGTTGCCCGCGTCGAAGAACACGGCGCCGTGAAGCGCTCCGGCTATCGGGAAGCGGTACTCGAGGTTGGCCTCGAACTTGAACGTACCGGTTTTGTCGAAATAATCCTCCGGCGTATCAGACGGGGCCTTGTAGCTGCCGGGGCCTATCGAACGCACCGTAAAGGCGCGCACCGAGTTGGCTCCGCCCACATAGAACTGCTCCGCATATGGCACGGCCGACGAATTCCCGTAGGCGTGCTCCGCTCCGACCGCCACGCGTCCTACCAGATGATGGTCCGACACCAGCGTATGGTTCCACACCAGCTGCACCTGACCCTTCACAAACTGCGAGAACGGCGTACCGAACAGCGTCTTCTCGCCCTTCACCCCTGCCGCGCGCCATATTCCCCAGAATATGTTGCCGGCCTCCTGCAGTGTCAGCTGCACGTTGATGGCGTTTCGGCGGTTGAGCTGCCGGTCATAGGTGTAGCTGTAGATCATCTGCGGGATGAACTGACTCTGGAAACTCTGTGCCACAGCCGGATTGGCCGTCATGATCGAGTCGAATTCAGCCGTGGTATTCATCAGCTTGGTGTAGGTCAGCTTCAGCGGCGTGAACGTATTGCTCACATGCCGGCGCCAGCGCCAGTCATAATTGACCGACGCGTTGAACTGCGCCATGCGGAAGTAGTGCGGCCGGTTGAGCAGGTCGGCGTTGAGCTGGAAGCGCGTCCAGTTGAGTTCGCGCTGGCTGCGCGGTATGAACCGCGGTGCCAGCAGCCGCGGGAAAGCCAGCGAGGCCGTCAGCCCCACCTCGTAGGAGTTGAAGATGCCGCCGTGGCGCCCGTGACCCGTCTGCCACTCGTACGCGCCCGTCAGCTGCACCGACAGCTGCTCGCCCCCGCCGAAGATATTGCGGTTCGTGACACCCAGCGTGATGCCCGGCCCGATATAGCTGTTGCTCTTCGACGAGGCGTTCACTTCGATCGACGCCTCCAGCGGCGCGTCGAAGCGGCAGTTCACCAGCACGTCCAGCGTCGGTTCGGCGGCCGTCGTGTCGGGGATGGCCGAAATGTCGATCGACCGGAAGATGCCCAGCCGGGCCAGGTAGGTCTGCGTGCGGTTCATGTTCCGCACCGAGAACACACGTCCCTGCCGGAACCGCACGCACTCCGGTATCAGCGCCCGCCGCAGCCGCGTTGGCTGCATCTGCACCAGCGTCATGTCGGGGCGGATCTCGATTGTATCGGGTGTCTGGTCGCCTTTGTAACGGTTCACCACCACGGTCGTGTGTCCCGTCACATACCGCCTGCGGGCGAACGGCGGGATATTCGACGCCAGGTCCACCCGCAGCGCCACGTTGCCCGGTCGGGCCACCGAATCGGCCAGATACTCGATATAGTCGGGCTGGAAGAAGTAATATCCGCGGTTGCGCAGTTCGTTGGTGATGCGCATCCGGGCTATGCTCAGCGAGTCGGTCGAGAGCCGGCTGCCGGCGCGCAGATAGCTGTCGCGCGAGGCTATCGAGTCAATCATGTGCAGCAGATGCGTCGTGTCGGGCGGGAGCTCGACCGTGTCGAGCGGAAAGGCCGGCCCCGGCGTCACCGTGTACATGATCTTGGCCTTGCGCTTGTTGCGCGGATGCACCAGTTCGTAAGTGGCGGTGCCGCGGAAGTAGCCGTTGTTGTCCAGGATCTGCTCGATCATGCGCGTGCGCACCTGCGGCCGCACGTCCGACACCAGTACGGGCTCTTCGGCGAAAGTTTCGTAAAGCCAGTGCTTCAGACCCTTCTCCGGATTCGGCCAGTGATTGTAGGCCCACAGTCCCAGCGGAAACGGATACCGCCACCGCAGCAGCTTTATGTAGTTGTTGGGGGCCACGTCCACGGCTTCGAGTATCGTCTCTTTCAGGTCGCCCGACACCTCGTACAGCGAATCGGTCCCCGCTATGTCATACTTGATCTTGCCCGTACCGGTGTAGAGCAGTTCACCCTCGGGAATCTTCGAGGTAGTCGAGCAGGCGGCCCCTGCAAGGGCCAGCGCCGCCGCCAGTAGCCGGATGAGAGTCTTATTCTTCATTTTTCTGTGATGATGCCGGTGCGGCCGTCGCCTGCCGCTCGCGGCGGAAAAGGTCGCGGAGCGACGTCAGCTTGCGTTTGTACACGAAGCCCACACCGGTGCGTGTGATTTCACCCTCGAGGATGCTCTCGTAGCCCGTGTGGCGGAAAAGCCGCAGATACATCGTGCGCGCATCGTTGAGGAAGTATTCGAATGATATGTCCTTGATCAGGTTCTGCGAGAAGTTCTCGTCGGCGTTGGCGTCCGTCGAGTAGTTGCCCCCCACCACTATCTTGAAGCGGTCGTTGAAGAGCGACTTCGACACCTGGTAGCTGTAGCTCGTCGTCGTCGACGTCGAGCCGTTGAACGTACGGTCGTACTGGTCCACGCCGAAACTCAGATCCACACCCTTGATCGTGCGCGCCGCCCACGAGTTGAGCTGCGAGGTCAGGAACGAGTACAGCGCGTTGCCCGACAGGTTGGCGTTGCCCGTCGTCCCCGGGCCCGTATAGACATTGTACAGCAGCATGTTCATGGCCTGGTTGGCACGCTGCTGCGGACTCATCGACCGCAGTTCGTTCGCCACCGTCACATCGTCGTCCGTCGACAGGTCGAACACCACGTTCATGTCGTTGAGGGTTCCCGTCACGGCAAGCGACACGTCGAAGTTCACCAGACGCGAGTTCTGGCCCGTCTGCGTCACATTGGCCTTGATCACGTCCACAGCGTGGATGTTGAGCGTCGGATTGAGGATGTCGCCGTTGAAGGCCACGTACGATCCCTCCTGGAAATTGAACAGTTTCTCGCTCATCAGCGGCGGCGTGTAGCGCGCGAAGCCGCTGTTGATGTTGATCCGTCCCGTCAGGCGCGGATCGCTGAAAGGCAGCATCGTCATGTTGACCGTTCCTTCGGGCAGCACACGCACCTTGTTGTGACCGTCCGACGACAGATCTACGCTCACCGTCGAGCCGTTCTCTATCGTCAGCGACGCCTGCAGCATCATCGCCAGTGCGCCGTCCGTGATCGAGTCGGCCGCTGTCACGGATGCCGTGTCGGCGAAGTTCACGAACTTCACCAGGTCGGCCGCCGACCTGCTCTGGATCGCAGCCTCGGCATCGGGCATCACATATGTGATGTTCGTACCCGGCAGCACGCTCAGCGACGCAGTCACGCGCATGAATTTCATGTTGCCGTTCACCGAAGCGTCAAGATCGATCAGGCCCTTGCCGTACACCGATGCGCCCCGCGAGGCCTTCTTCGTGTCGCAAAGCAGGAAGTCATCGGCCGTCAGCCTCAGGTCCACCACAGGCGATGTCACCTCATGCAGGTCCACCGTACCGTTCAGCGCGAGCGGTTTGCCGTTCACGCCGCTGATCGCAAAATCTTTGAAAGTGACCATATTGCCGATAACCGGAATCTCGACTCCGCTCACCGGATACGTCGTTCCGGTCATGATCATCTTCACCTCCGTGGAGTCGAAGCGCAGCCAGCCGTCCAGGCCCAGGCGTCCGGCCGAGCCGGTGATGTCCATGCTGCCGTTGAGTGTGCCGCTCAGAGTCGCCGTCCCTGCGGGCAGGAACGGATTCACAGCCGTCAGCGGGAAATGGATCATCGAGAAATCCAGCGCCAGCGGCGACCCCGCCGTCGAGTCGTTGAGTGCCCCGGCCAGCGTTATGGTGCGCACGCTGTCCACCGATATATCCGCGCGGGCACGGATGCGGCCCGCCAGATCGGTGTTCACATTCAGATCGGCGGCTATGGTGCCCACCCGCTGTCTGTCGTACATGAAGTCGGCCAGCGACACCGTGCCTGCGCCGTTTATGCTCCCGTCCTCGGCCGAGACCTTCACGCTTGCACTCAGAAGGCCGTCCATCGGCGGCGCGAACGGATTGAGCTTGATCCAGTCGGCCAGTTTTATGTCCGTGATGTCCACCACAAGTTCTTCCTGATGGTCGTCCTCGCCCTCCACGTGGTTGGTATAGATGGCCAGCGACGATCCCGCGCCGTGCATGTGCAGGTTGGCGTCTATATGCTTGTGAGCGAACGACCATTTTATGTAATTGTCCTCGTTCACCGTCCAGGGCTGATAGGCTATCGTCGGGTCGGTCGGATCCACGCTCACCACAAGTGTCGAGTCATTCAGACGCGCGTCCAGGCCTACGTCGTAGCCCGTCTTTCCGGCGATATTCTGCTGGCTCACGGTCATGCCCAGCCGGTTGTCGGCCATGTACCCGTCCAGGCGCACATGCGCCCATTCGTCGAACGTTCCGGGGCGGTTGTCTACCTTTCCGGCCAGTATCATCCGCGGCCCGTACTGCGATATGTCGAGGCCTATCGTATCGAGCCTCATCGATTCGGTGCTGAATCCGAGCACACTGGCGTTGAACGCCAGCGACGAGTCGTTGGCCGCCGTCATCGACAGCGACCGGAATCCCATCTTCGACTCGCCCAGGATGTCGGTGATGAAGTTGTTGGATCCGGCGTTCACGTCAAGTACGAACGGCGGCAGCGTGCGCTGCACGCGTTCTATGTCCACTGTGCGCCGCGCTATCTCGTCGTCGATCACCGGCGGCAGCAGGGCCAGCCGCGCCATTATCGTGTCTATCGGAGCGTCCGAACTCATGAACGCATACAGGTCGCGGTTGTGCACCGACAGGTTGGTCGTGGAGTCGTTCGCGTTCAGGCGCGCCGTTATGTTGTCCAGGTCTATGTGCCCGACCGAATCCGTATACGTCAGATCATGCACCGTCACCCGGGCCGCTATCGACCCGTCGCGTGGCGTCACCGTCGCGTCGGCCGAGAGGTTGCCGTCGATTATGGTCTGCGTCGGCGACAGCCCCAGTGCCTTCAGGTCGGCGTGTACGCCGCTCAGATCGGCCTGCCACGCATACGTCTGTCCGTCCAGGTTGCCCGACGCCCGGAGGCTGAACTGCGCGGCGGCGTCGGCCGATTCGATGTCGGCTTCGGCCTGACCGTTCTCCAGAGCCACGTGCCCGGCGATCCTACCGTAGCTGTGGCCGAGATACTCGGCCTCCTTCACTTCAATCGTGGCGTCCATGGCAGTCGCCGCAGAGAAGAGATCCAGCCCGTGGCCGTCGGCCCGCACTTCGGCTGTTACAGCTCCGGCACCAAGCGAGGGCATGAAAGCGTGCACCGGAAAGCGGTCCGTCGACAGATCCAGCCTGTACGCCTCGGCCGTGCCGTTCCACATACCCTTGAGGCTTATGCGCCCCTGCCCCGTGCGGGCGTCGAGATGGCCGTCAAAGGCTCCGCCGTTCATCGTCACCGCGCCGCTCAGAGTCGTATACGGTATCTTCACCTCGCGCGCCGTTGCCGCGTCGAGCACCGCGTTCTTGATCGGGTTCAGATCTATCAGTGCGCCCGACAGTGCAAGATTGCCTCCCATCCGCGCCGGATCGAATACATTCCGCAGCCGACCCTCCGCCTTAAGCTTGACGCACCCGTTTATGGCCAGTGCCAGATTGCGCACGGCCAGATCTCCGGCCGTGCCTTTTATGTCGGCCTCGGCGTAGAGCCGGCTGTCGGCAGGCAGACCCGCCAGGTAAGGCTTCGCCACGGGAAACATCATCCGCAGGTCGGCCGTCGACACATATCCGTCGGCGTCGAGGCTGAGCACCGTCGACGGATCGGTCGTCATGTCGCCCATGCCCAGAAGCCCCGACACCCGCAGATCGGTGCGGTTGGCGGTCGCTATCTCAAAGTCGCGGAAACCCGTCCCGGCCGAATCGATGTCGAGTGTACCGGTCGCACGCAGCGCGACTCCGCACCGCTCCGTGGCACTGAGCGTCAGAGGCACCCGCACCTGCTCGGCGCGGTTGTAGAAGTTCCGTATCCCCAGCGTCATCGAGTCGGCCTCGATATAGGCGAAGTCAAGGCCCGGCAGAGGTGTCACCCCGCGGGTCGTGTACAGGGCCTCGCAGCCCGTGAAGCCTACCGTGTCGAGTTTCACTGTCCAGGGCGCCGAAGTCGATTCCGAAGGCGGTATTACAGGTGTGGCCGCCACTGTCGCCGAATCAGGCGCTATGTAAGCCGCCCGCAGCCCGCGGCCCGTGAACGACGCCAATCTGATCGTCTGCGACTTCATGTCTATTTCGCCTCCGGTCATCACCCCGTCGGGTATCGTGGCGCCCAGCGAGTCGATCGTCGGCAGCATCCGCATTCTGTATGCGAAATCCGTCAGACGCATCCGCCGTATGTTGATTTTCATCTCCGTCGGTTCCGCGGCCGTAGTGTCGGACGGGGTCGGCACCGGATTCAGCTCCAGCGACACCTGCCCGTGCGCTATCACACCGTCGTTCACTTCTATGTTCATCGTTCTGAGCGCTACGGCCGCGTCGGCCAGGCCTATGGAGTCGGCGTTGATGGTCATGTACATGGCCGAATCAGGCGCGCCGATGCTGAGCCGGGCGCCGCGCAGCGTGGCGTCGGCTATGCTTGCGCGGCCTTCCAGCAGCGGAAGCAGCTTCACCGAGGCCGACAGCTCTGCCGCCTCTATCGTCTGCGGACCGGGCATCTCGAGCCGCACGCCGCCGGCCTCGATGTCAAGCGGAAACCGCAGCCTGAAGCTCTCCACCGACACCCGCGTCTCACCATCCGACATCGTGGCGTTGATATACCGGCACAGCAGTTCCTGACTCCACGGCGAGTACAGCAGTATCAGTGCAGCACACACCACAAGTACGGCCGCCATGACCGTCCATGCCGCCGCTTTGCATATCTTTTTTATGATGTCTTTTGCTTTCACGATGTGATGAATCTTTGTTCGGTTCATTTTTCTTAACCGAATCGGAGGCCTGTTGGTTCAGTCGGCCCTTTCAATTTCCAAAGATATGGCATTTTTTTATAACGGCAGTCTTTTTCCTCCGATTTTTCACCCATTTTATATAATAATGTTAATATTGCGCCGCACGCGGTGCCCCGCCTTGTGGTTTATCGCAGTTTTTTGCGTAACTTTGCTGTCGGAAAAACGCTATCGTCAAAAATGAACACGCAAACGCAAACCATCGCCATCAGCAAAGACACCGTGAGCGAGATGCCCACCGTCACATTCGACGGAGGCATCACCGTGGTCGACACTCCGGCTATGGCCCGCGTGGCCCTACGCGAGCTCACACGCGCTCGAGTCGTCGGATTCGACACCGAGACGCGCCCCTCTTTCCACCGCGGCCGCATGCACAATGTCGCTCTCCTTCAGCTGTCGACCGACGACCATTGCTTCCTCTTCCGGCTCAATATCCTCGGCTTATCCGACGGCCTGCGGCAGTTTCTCGAAAACCCCGAGATAATCAAGATCGGACTCTCCGTCCACGACGACTTCTCCGTCATGCGCCGCCTTTCGCCCGAACTCGATCCCCAGGGATTCATCGACCTCCAGGAATACGTCAAATATTTCAACATCAGCGACATCTCGCTTCAGAAAATCTACGCCATCATTTTCGGCGAACGCATATCCAAGACCCAGCGCCTCACCAACTGGGAGGCCGAGCGACTCACCGAAGCACAGCAGACCTACGCCGCAATCGACGCCTGGGCTTGCCTGCGCCTCTACCGGCGCCTCCGCTCCGGAGCCTTCGACCCCGATTGCTCCCCCTACATCGTCGACCGCTCGATACTCAACTGCAACGGACAGATTCCCTCTCACAAAGATGAAACCCGTTAAGCGCCATATACTCGTGCCGGCACTCCTGCTCGTCTACCTTGCCGTCATGGCATGCCTCGGCATCGACGGACTCCGCTCCGGCCAGACATCCCCCGCACAATATGCCGCCACGATTGTTATTACATTGGCCGTTATTGTGGCCCTCTACTTTTTCCTCAGGAAGCGCGACCGGCTGCGCGACGAGCGCCGGCGCGATATCGAAAATTCAAATAACAATATAAAACATTGACAACAATGGCTAAGAAAGCTCTTCTGATCATCCTCGACGGATGGGGCATCGGCGATCACAAGCACGACGATGCCATCTACAACACCCCTACACCCTACTGGGACTATCTGCTCAAGACATACCCCCACTCCGAGCTTCAGGCTTCCGGCGAGAACGTCGGCCTCCCCGACGGACAGATGGGCAACTCGGAAGTCGGCCACCTCAACATCGGCGCCGGACGCATCGTCTACCAGGACCTGGTCAAGATCAACAAGGCTATCCGGTCAGGCTCTATCCTCGACAATCCGCAGATCAAGGCCGCATACGAATACGCCGCACGCACCGGCAAGGGTCTTCACCTCATGGGCCTCACCTCCACCGGCGGCGTACACTCCTCGCTCGACCACGTATTCGCCCTCTGCGACATCGCCAAGAAATACGACCTCCACAACGTCTACCTCCACTGCTTCATGGACGGTCGCGACACCGACCCCCGCAGCGGCAAAGGCTTCATCGAGCAGCTCCAGGACCACTGCAGCAACTCCGCCGGCCAGATCGCATCGATCATCGGCCGCTACTACGCCATGGACCGCGACAAGCGCTGGGAACGCGTCAAGGTAGCCTACGACCTCCTCGTCGAAGGCAAGGGCGAGCAGGCCACTGACATGGTCAAGGCCATGCAGGAAAGCTACGACAACGGCGTCACCGACGAATTCATCAAGCCCATCAACAACGCCACCGTCGACGGCACCATCAAGGAAGGCGACGTTGTCATCTTCTTCAATTACCGCAACGACCGCGCCAAGGAGCTCACCGTCGTACTCACCCAGCACGACATGCCCGAGGAAGGCATGCACACCATCCCCGGCCTCCAGTACTACTGCATGACTCCCTACGACTCCTCGTTCAAGGGCGTCCACATCATCTTCGACAAGGAAGACGTCAGCAACACCCTCGCCGAATACCTCTCCAACCTCGGCAAGAAGCAGCTCCACATCGCCGAGACCGAAAAGTATGCCCACGTGACATTCTTCTTCAATGGCGGCCGCGAGCAGGCATTCCCCGGCGAAGACCGTATCCTCGTTCCCTCGCCCAAGGTTGCCACCTACGACCTCAAACCCGAGATGAGCGCCTACGAAGTAAAGGACAAGCTCGACGAAGCCATCAAGGAAGACAAGTACGACTTCATCGTCGTCAACTTCGCCAACGGCGACATGGTCGGCCACACTGGCATCTATCCCGCCATCCAGAAAGCCGTCGAGACCCTCGACAACTGCCTCCGCGACGTCGTCGAGACTGCCAAGGCAACTGACTACGAAGTAATCATAATCGCCGACCACGGCAACGCCGACCACGCCGAGAACGCCGACGGCACACCCAACACCGCCCACTCTCTCAACCCCGTGCCTTTCGTCTACGTCACCGAAAACAAGGACGCCCGCACCGACAACGGCATCCTGGCCGACGTCGCTCCCTCCATCCTCCACATCATGGGCGTACCCCAGCCCAAGGAGATGACCGGCAACGACCTCATCCACTAACTCCGGCAACCGACGAAGTCACTCGACATCCCATCCAAAAACAATGGCGCGACCACTCCGGCCGCGCCATTGCCATATCCACCCCGCCCGTCGCGAAGCCGGGAGAGCAGGCCTCCGGCCTGCGCCCCCAAACCGCCTCAGTAATCCGCGCTATACAGACATGGAGCCTGCGGAGCAGGCGTGGCTGTTCATAACCGCGGGTGACGCCCGCAGGGCGAGCCCGCGGATAGCAAATCAATTAAACTCTGAGCCCGCAGCGCGGGCGATGCTGTGTTCATAAAAATTCTCTGCACCCCCTCCGCAGCAAGCAGCAGTAATCACCCCGCCGGCCGCAGGACTGCTCTCCAAGTTGTGCGATGACCTCGCTGCTCGAGACGCGCATACTATAAACCTGTTTTCCAAGCATCTGCATTGTCAGACTTCTGCATAAATCAGTCAGCCGCCCCGGGACATCCGAGGCGGCTGACTGATTTTACTGGAAGTAATTTTTCAGAAGAAGTAAGTGACGCGGACAGCCCAGTGGCGGTTGCGGGCCGAGAAGTCATCGAGCAGGCGCGTCTTCACCGAGTAGGTCATGCCCCAGGTATAGGACCCGGTCACCTGCCAGCGGCGAAACAGCTCGAAACCGATACCGGCTGTCAGGCCAAGTTCGCCTCCGGCATATTCGAATGCCTTGCAACGGCCATGTGCGGCGAGAATCGTGAAGTCGGGGCCGCCGTAGACAAACGGCGCGATCTTCTCCTCAAGACCCTCCATACGCGTCCACTTGAAGCGGAGATGGAGCGGAATCTGTACGTAGTGCAGATACACGCGCTCGTCGCCGTATCCGTCGAAAGCCCATACAGGCTTCTCGCCCAGGTTCACCTTTGCGCCGAGCTGATTGTAGTACAAGCCCAGGTCGATGCCGAAGCCGATACCGGGGAAGATCAGTTCGCCGACGACGCCGGCACTGTAGCCGACTCCCGACGAAACGCCTACGAGGTCCTGCTTGAAATCAAGGGTCGAAATGTTGACGCCGGCCGTGGCCCCGTATCTGAACTGTGCCGCCGAACGCGTCGGCGCTGCCGCGGCCACGATGGCCAGTATGGCGAGGATTATGATTTTCTTCATCAGCTGTACATTCTGTTTGCAAACTTGGGGCAAAGATAGTCAATTTTCAGGCCGCCGTAACGGCCTCGGGTGTTAAAAACCTATAAAACGGCTGTCAGCCCCCGAAATTGTCGTAATGGATATTGGCCGGATCCACACCCAGACCGTCGAGCATCTTGTTGACGGCGGCGCTCATCGGACCGGGACCGCACATATAGTACTCGATGTCCTCGGGATCGGGATGATCCTTCAGATACGTGTCGTAGATGACCTGATGGACGAATCCGGGCGTGTACTTCACGCCAGCGGCATCGGCGGCCGGATCCGGGCGGTCGAGGGCCAGATGGAACTTGAAGTTCGGGAACTCCTTCTCCAGCTGCAGAAAATCGTCGAGATAGAACACCTCGTTGAGCGCGCGGGCGCCATAAAAATAGTTCATCTTGCGGTCGGTGGTATGCAGCGTCTTGGTCAGGTGCATGATCTGGGCGCGCAGCGGGGCCATGCCGGCGCCGCCGCCGATCCACATCATCTCGTTCTTTGTGTCGTAAATAGGATGGAAGTCGCCGTAGGGGCCGCTCATCAGCACCTTGTCGCCCGGTTTGAGCGTGAAGATGTACGACGATGCTATGCCCGGGTTCACATCCATGAAGCCTACCTGAGGCTTGGGCTTGAACGGCGGCGTGGCTATGCGGACGGTGAGCATGATGCGGTCGCCTTCGGCCGGATAGTTGGCCATCGAATAGGCACGCACGGTCGTCTCCTTGTTGACGCAGTGAAGCTTGAACAAGCCGAATTTCTCCCATGCGGGCAGATACTCGTCGCCGATGGAAGCCTTGTCGATGTCGCGGTCGTAGTCGATGTCGAACGGCGGTATCTTGATCTGGGCATACGAGCCCGGCTCGAAGTTCATGTGCTCGCCGGCGGGCAGAGCCACGATGAACTCCTTGATGAAGGTAGCGACGTTCTTGTTCGAGATCACCGTGCATTCCCATTCCTTGACTTCGAGAGCCGATGCAGGCACCTCGATGTCCATGTTCTCCTTGACTTTGACCTGACAGGCCAGGCGCCAGTTGTCCTTAATCTCCTTGCGCGACAGATGCACGGCTTCGGTGGGCAGAATCTGTCCGCCGCCGCTGTTGACCTGCACGCGGCACTGGCCGCACGAGCCCTTGCCGCCACAGGCCGACGGCAGGAACACGTCGCACGAGGCCATAGTCGACAGCAGCGAGGCACCGGCAGGTGCGTTGAACGTCTTGGCGTTGTTCACGTTGATCTCCACATCGCCGCTGTGTACCAGAAATTTCTTTGCCACAAGCAGTATTGCCACAAGCAGCAGGGTGATAGCCAGGAAGATGCCTACTCCGGCGAGGAGCGTGGCGCTCATCAGCGAGACTGCGATATATAATGTGTTCATAGCGACAGATCAGAGTTTAATGCCGAGGAAGCTCATGAAGGCGATGCCCATCAGAGCGGTGATGATGAAAGTGATGCCGACGCCGCGCAGCGGAGCGGGCACCTTGGAATACGACGCGACACGCTCGCGGATGGCGGCCACGGCCGTGATGGCCAGCAGCCAGCCTATGCCCCAGCCGCCGCCGGCGCAGAATGCCGTCCATACCGACGGGAAGTCGCGCTGCTGCATGAACAGCGAGCCGCCCAGAATGGCGCAGTTCACCGCGATAAGCGGCAGGAAGATGCCGAGCGAGGCGTAAAGCGACGGACTGAACTTCTCGACAGCCATCTCGACAAGCTGGGTCATCGAAGCGATCACGGCGATAAACAGGATCAGAGACAGGAAGCTCAGGTCGACAGCCGTGTATTCCGGACCGAGCCAGGCCAGTGCGCCCGGCTGCAGCACATAAGTGTTGAGCAGATAATTGATCGGCAGCGTGATCACGAGCATGAACGTGACGGCGATGCCCAGCCCGAAGGCTGTCTTGACATTCTTGCTTACCGCCAGGAACGAGCACATGCCCAGGAAGTAGGCGAATATCATGTTGTCGACGAAGATCGACCGGATGAAAATATTGAGATTTTCCATAATGTCAGCGAATTAGAAAGTCTGTCATTCCTGGAGGTCCTTGTTGATCGAACGGTGCACCCATATGATGCATGCCACCACGATCAGAGCCATCGGCGGCAGGATCATCAGGCCGTTGTTGGCATAGCCGGCGTCATAGGCGGCCTGTGGGATCACCTGATAGCCCAGCAGCGTACCGCTGCCGAGCAGCTCGCGGAAGAAGGCGACGATGACCAGGATTATCGAATAGCCGATGCCGTTGCCGATACCGTCGAGAAACGACGGCCACGGACGGTTGGCCATGGCAAATGCCTCGAGACGCCCCATCAGGATACAATTGGTGATGATCAGTCCGATGAATACCGACAGCTGCACGCTCACGTCATAGGCGTAGGCCTTGAGCAGCTCGCTCACTATGATGACCAGACCGGCCACCACCACGAGCTGCACGATGATGCGTATCGACGTGGGTATCGTATTGCGGATAAGCGATATGATCACATTGCTGAAAGCCAGCACGGCGATCACCGACAGACCCATCACTATGGCCGGCTCAAGCTTGGCCGTGACGGCCAGCACCGAGCAGATGCCCAGAATCTGGACTACGACCGGATTGTTTTTCGAGAACGGATTGAAGAATACCGTTTTGTTTGATACTTTATCTGCCATGGCTTACTTTCTGATTGATTGTAGGAATGCCGCATAGGGTCGCAGGCAGTCGTCGATCATGGCGCCTACACCTTTGGAGGTGATGGTGCCTCCCGACACGCCGTCGACGTAATCTTCGTCGCCGGCAGGTTTCTGACCGGTCTTCACTACGGCGACGGGCAGGAACTGTCCGTCCTTGAACATATGCTTGCCTATGAATCGGTTGCTGAATTCGGGCTTGGCGATCTCGGCGCCGAGGCCGGGAGTCTCGCCCTGATGCGCGAAGTAGGCGCCGAACACGGTCGAGCCGTCGGTATCAAGGGCCACATAGCCCCAGATCGGTCCCCACAGGCCTGCGCCGTACACCGGAAGGATATACTTCACCGCACCGTCGGGCATCGTGGCCACATATACGGGCAGGCGACGCTCCGGAGCGGACAGCTTGCTCTGCGCCGCCACGTTGATGTCGAAGGCATCGCCTTCGACGCGCTTGCCGGCCGCGTCGACCACATAGCTGTCGGTAATGTATTTCTTATAATCGGAAATTACCTGCGATGCTTCCGGCACCACATGCACCGACGCGAGTATCTGACGCATCTTGTCGGCCGCCATGTTGTCGTTCTGGCGGTCCTTGAGCGACATCGAGGTGAAGGCCAGTGCGGCTCCCACCACCACTACCATGACGATAATGTAGATTACCGTGTAAAGATTGCTCTGCCTGTTCATGACTGTAAGGACTTAGAGGTTAGACGTGCCAGGCGGCGGCGCTTGTTGGCGTTCACCACGCAGTAGTCGATCAGCGGCGCGAACACGTTCATGAGCAGCACGGCGAGCATGGCGCCTTCGGGGTAGCCGTTGTTATAGGTGCGGATCAGCACTGCGATGACACCGATCAGGAAGCCGTAGATGTACTTGCCGACGGTGGTGCGCGCGGCGGTCACCGGGTCGGTGGCCATGAACACGATCGCGAATGCGAAGCCGCCGTAGAGCAGCTGGTCAAGCGGGGTCAGGAACGATGCCGGATAGGTCGGGGTGGCGAATGTGTGGGCGATCCATCCCATGGCCAGAGCGCCGGCGACGCCCGAGAGCATGATGCGCCACGATGCGATGCCCGTCAGCAGCAGGATGGCGGCGCCGATGAGGATGCAGATCACCGAGGTCTCGCCGAACGAGCCGGGAATCAGACCTACGAAGGCATCCCAGGCCGAGATGACATGTCCGTCGATGCCCGTCAGCACGGGAGCGGCGTCGCCGGTGGAGGTGGCTATCTGGCCCAGGGGTGTGGCGCACGTGAAGCCGTCGGCCACAGCCGGTCCGAAGCCCAGCATCTTTCCGGCAGCCACGAACACGGCGTCGCCCGACATCTTGGCCGGATAGGCGAAGAACAGGAACGCGCGGGCCGTCAGGGCCACGTTGACAATATTGTAGCCCGTGCCGCCGAAGACCTCCTTGGCGAAGATCACGGCGAAGGCAGTAGCCACGGCAAGCATCCACAGGGGCACGTCGACGGGGCAGATCATCGGCAGGATGATGCCCGTGACCAGGAAGCCCTCCTGGATTTCCTCATGGCGGATCTGCGCCACTATGAATTCAATGCCCAGACCGACGACGTAAGTGACGATCACCTTGGGCAGAATGGCCAGCAGGCCATAGAGCATCAGCGACCAGAACGGAAACTCCTCGGCTCCGGCGGCAAGCCAGTGCTGATAGCCGGCATTGTACATGCCGAACAGGAAACACGGCAACAGCGCCAGGATGACAATGATCATCGTGCGCTTGGAGTCGATGCTGTCGTGAATATGGGTGGTAAGTTTTCGCGCCGACGTGGTGCGCGGCGTGTACAGGAAGGTCTCGAAGCCGTCGAACACCGACTCCAGGGCGGCAAAGCGTCCGCCGGGCCGGAAATTCGGTTCTATGCGGTCGAGATATTTTCGCAACTTGCTCATTGCAGTATTTTTGATTGTTTACTCAATTTCTTTGCGCAGATAGTCGAGGCCGTCGCGCACGATCTGCTGCACCGGCAGCTTGGAGGTGTCGACAAACTCACACAGGGCCAGGTCCTCGGGGGCTACCTCATATATTCCGAGGGCCTCCATGTCGTCGATATTGTGCGACAGGATGGCCTTGATAAGGTATTCGGCCATCACGTCCATCGGCAGGACGCGGTCGTACTCGCCGCTCATGATCATGGCGCGGCGGCCGCCGTTGAGGCGGGCGTCGGGGCTGAAGAGACGGCGCAGTCCGCGGAGCGGGAGGGCGCTGTGGACGCTGAGTTTCGATGGAGCGATCGAGGCCCATCCCATGAACTCGTCGACGTCGTCGCCCTCGGCGATGACGGTCACCTGGCGGTAGGGATAGCGGAGGTACCCGTCGGCCTCGCTGACGGCGATGCCGGTGAGGACATTGCCGCTGATGATGCGCAGGTGGCGCCCGTTGTCCTTGAGGCGTCCGGCCGTCATAGCCTTGATGTCGGCTCCGGCCACGGTGGCCACAAGCGCGGGGGCGGCTACTTCGGGGCCGGTGACGGCCACAGTGACGCGCGGATCGACCTTACCGGTAAGCAGCAGGTGTCCGATCTTGTACAGCGTGACGATATCGAGGGCCCACACGGTGTCGCCTTTGTTGACCGGGGCGATGTTTGCGATCTGTATGCCTACGTTGCCGGCCGGGTGCGGGCCTTCGACGGCGACCATTTCGGCACCGGGTATCG
>CABRGT010000021.1 GCA_902470475.1 uncultured Porphyromonadaceae bacterium
CCCGTATCACCGGTCTGATGATTTCTGATTGTCAGTTATACATCATTTAACCACTACTTTGTCGGCACGGTTACCCTGACGGCGGATATAGACACCGCCTACAGTAATCTCATCGACGCGGATACCCTGCAGATTGTAGTAGACGGGAGCTTCTTCTCCTGCGATCTCTACATCGGTTATACCGGCCAGATAGCTGCCGGTGAATCCGGTGTGGTCATAGATGCCGTTGTGATTCAGAACCAGATTCGAGGTCTGTGTTCCGGAACCGTTGCTGAAGATAATCTTCATGTCGGGTTCGGCGTCGGTAACCTTGACGGTTATCTTGTACAGCTCCGTCTCAGGATCAAGTTCAAGCTTGACACCGGGCCAGGTGCCGCCAGTATAGTTCTTGCCGTCGTTGGCGTCGTCCCAGATCCAGGCATATACCGAACTCCACTGGGCGGTGTTGCGGAAGTAGGCTGTAAAAGTATAGTCGCCTACCGGAGGCTCGGGACCGATTATCTCGCCTGCGCCCTCGATGGTGCGTACATAGCCGTCGGCGTTGTAGTAACCGCCGTTGACATACTCCCAGCCATCCGAACCAGTCTGTGAGCTGCCGTTATTGAAGATAACCTTGCCGGTGACCTTGCCGGTACCGGTGAAATTCCACTTCCATATCTTGTTGCCGAGATATGTCATCTGCTGGCCGGGCCAGGTGCCGCCGGTAAAGTTCTTGCCGCCGCCCCATACCCAGGCGTTGACATTGAGCCATCCGTTGGTTGCCTCGAAAAAGACAGCCTGCTCGCCTTTGGTCATCGAAGGCGCAATAGGCTCTTCGGGTTCTTCCGGACCTACAATGACGGGACCCGACGAATCGCGTACAGTCACCAGATCTTCGGGTTCTTCGTTGCCGTCATAACCCTGCTGAGGCACGATTACGGGTGCCGAGGCATAAAGATATTTTCCGTCGGTGCCGATCTTGCCGGGAGCGGGTGTCTTGTCTGTCGACAGCACATACACACGCATGTTGCCCTTTCCGGAGCATTTGGCCTTGAGGGTTCCGTCCTTTACAGTGATAACGTCGCCGGTGACGGCATCCGTGTACGTGCCGTTGAGCACACCGGTGAATGTAGCGTCGCCGCTTACCGTAACAAGTACGTACGAGTCAGTGGTGGCGTCGGTGTAGCGGCGTTTGAACGCCATGCTGCCCGAGCAGCCTTCGGTCGAATACTGACCTTTGCGCAGGGCCGGAATTGCGGCACGTATTTTGTTGAGGCGCTGGATGTGGAGGGCAAGCGGATGACTCAGAGTAGCGGCCATGTTGCCGGTTGCGCCGGTATAGTCGGCGAAGTCGGATACGTTGACCGAGCCTTCGATATAGCCGCCGAAATATGCACGGCCGCCGTCCTTTAGTGCCATTACCGGACCTTTGTCGATGGTCTTGCCGGCACGGAATTCAATTTCGCTGCCGTAGTAGAGACAGGGGATACCGCGCCACGAGAACATCAGCGAGAGATTCTCGGCATAAGCCTCCTGGCCCCAGGAGAAACGGCATCCGTCGTTTCCGTCGGGACCGTAATCGTGCGAGTCGACATACACAACGTTGTAACGGGAATCGTTGTAATAATCGTCCTCGGTACGGACACCGAAGGCATTTTTGGCGCTGGCAAAGCGCCAGTGCATCGGGAAGTCGATCACGTTGAGACCCGAGGCTCGGGAGTAGTCCTCGGTGTGGTAGTCGTTGCCGTTGAGCCACGCATTGTTTGAGCGGGCAATGATGGACGGGCTGTGGCCGGCGTAGTCCTTGGCCTGCGCCAGAACACTCTGCGCATTGGGATGTGTGCCGAATTCACCCTCCATGATCACCTGGCTGTCCCACGAAGCGGGATCATCGCTCCAGGCATAGTCCTTCTCTTCCTTCCATGTATAGAAGCAGGGCGAGCAGTTGTAGTTTTCGCCACGGTAGATAACCTGCTGAGCGCGGGCGCACACCTCCGTATACATGAAGAATGGGGTGCCTCCGCGGCGGTCCTTATATTTCTCGGCTGCCGCCATCAGCCCGGGCAGGAAAGCCTTGTTGAAGGTCAGACGGGATATGTGACCGCCTGTGTCGATGCGAAAACCGTCCACACCCATTTCGATAAATTTCGAGTAACATTCGACCAGGTAATTGTAGACCGTGGGATGCTCGGTATTGAGATCGACGCAGTCGCCTGCAATCTGTGCCCACCAGCGTGATGCATCGTCCCAGCCCCAGTTGTTGCCGACATGGTGCCAGTAATTGTGGGTGTCATGATTTACACCGTCGACATTCTTCATAAGCGACAGACGTGCATTGTACTGCGCTCCGTCAGGCAGATTGAAATAATTGGCAGGAAGTTTTGTCTGAGGATGCAGAAGCATGGACTTGTTGATGTTCGACTGATTCTGCGTGTAGTCTTTGGTGAACATCGGGCAGAGGTATTCCTCGCCGAAGTTGCCGGTGTGCTGAAGCACGATATCGAGCACGATTTTCATGCCGCGGGCATGGGCGGCGTCGATAAGATCCTGGAACTTGCAGTCCGAACTCTCGTAGCGGGGATCGACCTTCGAGAAATTGATGGCATGATAGCCATGATAGTCGAGACCTGACGCATTCTCGACAACGGGAGTGATCCACACGGCAGTAAAGCCAAGAGCCTTGATATAGTCGAGTTTCTCGATAAGGCCTTTGAAATCGCCGCGCCATTCGGGATCGTTCACGTTTAATACACCGTCCCAGCAGTAGGTGTTGTTGGATTGGTCACCGTCGTAGAAGCGCGTAGTGATGGCAAAATAGATTGTCTCGTCGCGGAAATCTGCGCGGTCGCCGATGAAAGTCGCAGCATGTGACGTGGCTGACACACCGAGAACTAAGGCGCCTGTAAGCAGCCGTTTAAAATACTTCATGGCATAAATAACTGAGTAAAAAAATGTGATAAGTCGCCGCAAAGTTACAAATATTAAAGCTAAAGTACAAAATTTAAAATAAAAATGTAAAAAATGAAAACCTTGTACAATACTTTCCTGATCCGCTGGTCGGTACTGCCGGATGGTGATGTATAAAATTGAAAGTGCGCTACTTCGCAGTAACGCACCTCCCTCATAACCAAAATTCAAGTATATATTGTGAGTCTAACAAAACGTTATCCTAAGAAGAATCGTTTTTCGTTCTTTTGACGATGCAAAGTTAATACCAGAAAAACGCCGTCGCAACAAAAATAATGTTTACAAACGTTATTAATTGTTAATTAATAGGATTGTATAATGCTTTTTGCCTATGATACACAATATTTTATTTGAATGTATAAGTGATAATGGCAACTGCTCTTTCAGGAGCGTTGTCACCCGACCGTGTATATCGGCGTGAGAGAATCTCCGCCCTGACGGCATCACGGAGCGCTCTGTCGGTGGCAGCGGGGGCCTTACCGCCGTCGATAAAGCTTATTTCCTTGACGGATCCGTCGCGGCCAATAACGACACGGACTTTTATAGATCCGGTGACTGACGAAGGAATCTTGCGGTAAGCCGGCACGATCCACCCGCCGTTGGCATTTCCATGAGCATGTCCATGATACGATTGGTCAGAGCCTGTCGGCGAACCGCTGTCGCCTGCTGTCTTTCCGGAATTCTGAGTATTGTTGCGCCCGTCGGAGCGATCGAAAGCGCCCTTTACGTTTGAATTGGCGCGCCGCTTTACCTGATCGTTCTTCTCTGCATCGGCAGCGGGTCCGGGAGTTACGGATGACTGGTTGTTTTTCTGTTTTACGGTTGACGGTCGTTTCGACGTGACCGGAGGCTGTGGCTTACCTGCCGCTCCGGCATCCGAAAGGTCGGCACCGCTGACCGGTTCGGGTTCCGAAAGATTGTCCTGCGGGGTCTCGCTGTAAGCCGGTGATGATTCTTCGGGAACACCGCTGAGATGCTGCGGCATCTCAACAACATCGAAATACAGCTCTTCGTCGGCTACAGTTACCTGCCCCTGCCGCTGAGGGGGCCATGTACGGTCTTTGGCAGCGGCCGACAGATGTGTCAGACACAGAGTCAGCACGGCGGCTACCGTCAGGAGCAGCGTGATGCAAAGTGCTATGGCTCGCTGGCGGTTCATCGGCTGGCTGACGGACGGGTGGCAAGCACCATTTTTATTGAATTGGCAGCCCCCATGTTAAGAACTTCCACAACCTTGCCATACGCCACTGCCGAATCGGCATACACAGCTATGGCTGCCTCCGCACCGTCGGGTTGAGCGGAAACATAGCCCTGAAGCCCCGCGATGAGACTATCGGGACTTACTGAGGCCAGGTCGCCGTCGTCATAGCTGACATAGTAGGCGCCGTCGCGGTCGATAAAAACACGTGTCGAAGGCTTTTCAGGAGTCTGTTCGACTCCCTCGGGCAGATTGACCTCAATGGCTGTAGGAAAGATATAAGTGGATGTGACCATGAAAAATACAAGCAGCAGGAATATGACATCGGTCATCGATGCCATCGAAAATGCCGCCATTATATTTTGCTGACGTTTGAGAGCCATGATTCAGAGTATTAGGTTTTTATCACGCAGGCTCGTTGAGCAGATCCATGAATTCCATGGTACGCGCTTCCATCTGTTTCATCACCTTGCTAATGCGGGCTACCAGAAAGTTGTAGGCAAACAGAGCCGCGATGCCCACGATCAGACCGGCCACAGTCGTCGACAGAGCCGTGTAGATACCTCCGGCGAAAGAATTGATCTGCGCTGCATTTCCGGCATTGGCGATGGAATAAAAGGCCTGCACCATACCGATGACAGTACCCAGGAAGCCGAGCATCGGCGCGCCGGCTGCCGTTGTCGCCAGCCATGGCAGTCCCTTTGAAAGGCCGGCTACCTCGAGATTGCCTGTATTTTCGATAGCTACGAGCACATCGTTCATCGGTCGGCCGATACGGCTGATTCCTTTGGCAATGAGGCGCCCGAAAGGCGTTGACGTGGACTTGCAAAGATTGAGCGCGCTCTCGATCTCACCGTCGTGGATATAGTCGCGGATACGCTTCATGAACGAGTCGTCGCAGTGCGAGGCCGCACGGATCACCAGCAGGCGCTCGACGAATATATATATGCACACCAGAGCCAGCAGGGCGATAGGAATCATGATCCAGCCGCCTTCGACACAAAGGTCCCATAATGAGGGTGAAGTTTCTTTCATTTTATTTCAATTCTTAGGTTTTTATAATAGACTTGCGAACATGACCTGAGGTTTAACGCAGACAGGCCAGATAGCTCCGGATAGTCTGCTCGAGACCGAGGTAAAGCGCATCGCAGATGAGAGCGTGCCCGATGGATACTTCATTTAGCCATGGAAGCGATTTACTGAAAAATTCGAGATTCTGCAGATTCAGGTCATGCCCGGCGTTTATGCCCAGCCCGAGATTGTGAGCCGTACGCGAAGCCTCGACAAAGGGTGCGACGGCGGCCTCACGGTCCGTATCATAGGCATCCGCATATGGTTTGGTGTACAGTTCTATGCGGTCGGCCCCCGTGGCGGCTACCGCGCGGATTACATCGGGATCGGTACCGACGAATATCGATGAACGTATGCCATGCTCCTTGAGAGTGTCGACCACCGAGGTGAGCAGCTCTCCGTGAGCAGCCACATCCCATCCGGCCGACGAAGTAAGGGCATCGGGAGCGTCCGGGACAAGTGTCACCTGTTCGGGACGCACGCGCAGAACAAGCTCCATGAAATCTTCCGACGGATAGCCCTCGATATTGAATTCTACCTTGACAAGCGGACGCAGGGCAAACACATCGGCCCGACGTATGTGGCGCTCATCGGGCCGCGGATGCACCGTAATGCCCTGGGCGCCGAAATCCTGGCAGTCGACCGCTACTTTTTCCACCGACGGATGATTCTCTCCGCGGGCATTGCGCAGGGTGGCCACCTTGTTGATATTGACACTGAGACGTGTCATCGGCTTTTTATAATTCACAGTCTTAACTTTTCTGTTGAATAGATGGAAATTGAGAAAAATTTAGTAATTTTGTATCAGGTTCCGACTACAAAATTAGTCGAAATAAATCTAATGACGAAAGAAAATCAACTAAAAGCGGCCAAAAAAGAGTCGATGGAGGTGTTTTTCCCGCCAAACGCAGATTCGAGCCGGCTGCTTATCGGATGCAGCTACGACGATTACATAGCCTCGCGTATAGCGCGGGCCGTGGAGGATGTCGATGCGCGCCTGCTCAATCTGAATGTGACATCACTCGAGATAGAGGGCCAGCAGGTAGTGGCGGCGCTCCGCATCGACCACCGCAATCCTGATTCAGCGGCGCGTTCGCTCGAACGATATGGCTTCACTGTGCTAAACAGTGACTCTCCGGCACCGGACGATGACACCCTGCGCGACCGCTATGAACAGTTAATGAAATATCTCTCTTTATGAAACTGGCCATATACGGCTCTCGTCATCAGGAGCCTTACATCGACCGCATATCTGCATTTTTCGACCTGCTTGCCCGGCGGGGCGACGAGGCGGTGGTGCACAGCAAGCTGTATACGTATCTGAAGTATCTGATACCGCGGTCGCTCGGATGTGTGCGGCGGGTAACCGACTCCCCCGACTTCACAGCCGACTATGCCGTGTGTATCGGCGGCGACGGATCGTTCCTGCGTACAGCCGCATGGGTGGCCGACAAGGAAATACCCATCATAGGTGTCAATACCGGTCATCTCGGATATCTGGCGTCGCTGCCTATAGATGAAATAGAAAAATTACCCGGAATACTCGCCGGAGGTGACCTGCATATCGAACCGCGGTCGCTCATTCAGGTTGACTGCAAAGCCGTGACCGGCTGGCCATATGCTCTCAACGAAGTTGCCATAACCAAAGCAGAGGGTGCATCGATCATTGATGTGAACGCCGTCATCGACGGTTGTCCGCTGGCCGACTATCGCGCCGACGGACTGCTTATAGCCACTCCGACCGGCAGCACGGCCTATAACCTGTCGGTCGGCGGCCCTATCGTGCAGCCTTCGGCACCTGTATTCGTGCTCTCGCCGGTAGCCGCCCACTCGCTGTCGATGCGGCCGCTGGTAGTGGATGACTCCTCAGAACTGGTATTTACCTGCGAGAGCCGTTCGTCAGGCTACCGCATCGCCATCGACGGACGATCGTACCACGTGCCGCTTGAATATGCTGTCCGGTTAGGCCGTGCGCCGTTTGTGGTGAAAGTCGTCCGCTGCGACGGCACAAACTTCGCCCAGACTCTTCGCAACAAACTATCATGGGGCTGATATCCCAGAAATATACACACCCTGTAATAGGTAAGATTAATCTGAAAGTACTTTCAACTGCACGTCGCTTCACGGCCCGTTGGAAAGGTGATATTCTGCATCTTACCATTCCGGCCGGATTCGATGCGGCCGAATACAACCGTGTTCTTGACCGCATGACACCGGATATCATGAGTCACAGACCAGTAATTGGCCGCAAATATTTTCCGGGATATGCTTTTGAAAACGATCTGTTCGGTATCCGGGTCATGGAATCGCCGCAAACCCGCGCGGGCGATATAGATGCCGTTCCATGTCATGACGGCGACAGGCATTTTTATGAATTCCGCGTAGCATCCGGAACCCTTGACGATGACAACATGCAGTCGCGGCTTTCGAAATTCATAGAAAGATGTGCCTATGGTCCGGCTTGTATGTATATGCTGCCCGAACTTGACAGACTGATTGTCAGCACCGGTTATGAAAAACGTGTGAGTCATACGGAAATAGCACGCACGGCCTCGAAACTCGGCGACTGCTCCAGCAGTGCGAGAATACGCATCGCCGCACGCGTGCTGTACATGCCTGAGCCGGTCAGACGCGCCGTAATGACACACGAGCTCGCACACCTTGATCACTTCGACCATACGCCGCAGTTCTACATGCGCTGGCAAGAACTCTTTCCGGACTTCGACGTGCGAACACTGCGCGAAAAAATCCGCACACTCGATCTGCCTCTGTTACGCTGATCAGAGGCGGCTCAGACAGCTGAGAAATTCAAATACTTCTCCTGCACTCATACGGCGCTGGCGACGCAGATGGTCCGCAAATGAATCTGCCACCTCTATCACCGGACGGTGTGCAAACAGCCGGCGGTAGAAGGCCAGGCTTTTATTATACACGTTCTCGATTTCATCATCATCGAGCGAACACTCGCTGCTTCCTTCCTCGCGCACAATGTCATGTACGGCATCAAGAACTTCTGCCGGCGGCATGGTACCACGCCAGCGGCACAATACGTTGCCGAGCAACAGCCCTGAGCTGAGCTGAAACCGCACGAACAGGTCATTCCAGACCAGACGTGCTGAAAACCGCGGATTACCACTGAAAAATGATTCGGACGAAAGCTCGAACGCCTCGTCGCCCTCTTCAAGCGAAAGCGACGCCAGATAGCGCTCGCCATCACAGGCTACCAAAGAGATTGCCATACCGGCCAGACCAAGACTTTTGTCGGCCTCGTCCTTATATCGAAGTACTTCTACCATGTTTTTTTCAAAAACAACAATCAGAGTTTACAAAAGGATGCGCGGTGTGCGCATCCTTTCATTATAATCATTCTATCTGAGTCAGATCAGTTGATCACTACGATCTTGGCGACGGCTCCTTCGGAAGACCCTTCAGGACCCTGCGAAGCAAACACCAGGTACACCCCCGACCGCACACGTGAGCCGTCGCGGTTGCAGCCGTCCCATACGACCATGCCGCCTTCCGAGCGACCTTCCCACATGACGCTGCCTTGCATGTCGGCTATCTTCACCAGCGAATTATCCATAAGTCCGTTGATAGTAATCCAGCCGGTATAGTCGGGTCGCACCGGATTCGGGAAAGCATACACTTCCGAATAGTCGTCGGCCGCAGGCGCCGAGGTAGAGCTGTAAAGATACAGACCCGACGGTGTGCCGATAAGCACGTCGTTGCTGGCCTGGTCGCAGGCTACGGTGTATATTGTATTCGACACCAAGGGAGAGTTGTCCATGTCGTAGTGTTCGAGAATTTCCGTTCCATCGGCACTTACCAGATACAGACCTGATGCCTGAGTAGCTATCCACTTGCGGTTGGAAGGATCGACGGCTATGTAGAGAATGGTCTCGCTTGAGAGCAGATAGTCGGCATAGTTAGTACCGTCGTTGCGCGATACTTTCGGACGGACAACCTTAAGGTTCGAACTGCCGCTCTGCCCGAGCTGGCTCATATCCTTGAGTATGAATATACCGCTTGTGGTGCCAAGCCAAATGTCGTTATTCTTGTCGAGCTCCATGCAGGGAATAAACTGCGGATTGTTTACGCCTCCGTCCTGATCCTCCAACGCATTGTAGACTACAAAAACGTCATCTTTGCAGGATGCCGTGCCGCGGTTGTCGCCGCCTATGATAGTGCCTCCCCAGCCGCCACGCGTATAGAAGATCTTATTGGTACCGGGTACGAATATAAGATGCATATCCATCTTACCGGATTCTGTCGATGGCCACGAAGGTTTCTCAAAATCACTTTTGGTAATTGAATTGGGATCGTTGCGAAGTCTTGTAACTGCTGAGGCGGGCAGTACCGCGAAAGGCTGGTAGTCGGCCGCCCAACAACCTATCCAGAGATTGCCGAACTGGTCGAACTGTGCTACTTCAGTACGTGATCCCCATGTAAAATTAACAGGGATTACCTGATTGTTGATTTCACGGAGTACTTTGCGATCTTTGATCAGAACCACACCTTCGAAGTTATTCACATGATAGATCAATTCAGGATCAACAGGATCGATCAGTGTTGCGGCAGGGCCGCCGTAGAACAGTTTGCTGTTGCGCATATCCGCCTCTACCTGAGATTCCTTAGATGTATTACGCACACCGTAAGGATAGACGGGAACAATTTTACCGGTAGCCCATTCATAGCGTTCACAGATGAACGGGAGGTGCTGCGACCATTCTGTATCACCTGCCGGATGAGTCTCGCTCATACCCATGCGCGTAACATAGACCGATGCACCGTCAGGCGACGGGGTGCAGAAACCTGCTCCGAAATCAAGAGAGGCTTCGGGACGGTAACGCTCTGAAAGCACAGTTGTAGTAGCACCACTCAGATCGTAGCAGCCTATACCATCATTGTCGGCGGCCCATACTTCCTTCAGACCGTTGTAACTGCCCATGACATTTCCGGAAAGTTCATCGCCAGGGACCTTGGTTTCCGTCAGATCGCCTTTGGCATCGAATACCGAGATACCGTTGTCGCTCATAGCCATATATCCGTCCTTGGTGCGGAAAAATGAAGTCAGACCGGGTACTTCGGCTACTTTCTCAAAAGATGAACCGGTGGGTACATCCACATTCAGCTTGTAGATGACGTTATTGACAACATAAAGGAAGCGGGTATCATCGAGAGGAAGTATCTGATCTATGGCGGCGTTGCTGAGGGGCTTGAACTTGTCGAGCGAGTTGTGACGCTCATTCAGCGGCGAATAGCACAACTTGTAGTCAAGAACGGTGAAGAGATAGTCCTTGTTGGCCATGATGATCGACAGCCCCTTGCCACCGTAGATGGCAGATTCGGTGACACAATGGTTCTGATCGTCGTAGATGACCAGGCCGAACTCGGTGGCTATGTAGATGCGGTTGTTGGCGAAGAACACACTGTTGACCGACTTGCCCGTCGTAAGATTCGCGGTCTTGATCTCGGGCATGTTCACTACATTGCCGTCGTCGTAGATCAGATCTATGTTTCCGTTGGAATACACGACCATCAGATAATGGTTGTCGGTGTTATAGTGCAGGGAGGCTATGCCGCTGTCGGAGATGCGTGTGCCTGGGGTATAGTACACGGTCTCGCTGTATTCCTTGTCATAGCTGTAGAGCGAACCTCCTGTCAGATAATACACCTTTTCAGGGGTATCGATCACCGACTCGAAGAATTCACCGGCCATCGGGATTATTTTCCACGAACCGGGGGCATGCTGTGCAGCGGCTCCGGCCCAGCAGAGCGACATAGCGAACAGAAGAAAGAGTTTTTTTATCATATTACGGATGTATGGCATGTATTTTACTATGGTGACAGTCATTGTTTGTCTTTTAGCCAGGTGAGCAGAAGACGGGTTGCACGCCCGCGGTGGCTGACGGCATTTTTTTCGTCGGCCGAGGCCTCGGCGAAGGTCTTGTCCCAGCCGAGCGGGCGGAATACCGGATCATAACCGAATCCGCCGCAGCCTGCCGGTTGCTCCATTATCTCGCCTTCGACCGACCCTTCGAACAGACGCACCGAATCCGGTCCTTCAGTCAGAGCTATCACGGTGCGGAAACGTGCACGGCGGTCTGTCTTTCCGGTAAGATTTTTCAGCAGCAACGCCGTGTTGGCGACGCTGTCGTGGCCTTCGCCTCCGGCATAACGGGCGCTATATACTCCCGGCGCTCCTCCGAGACTGTCCACAAACAGGCCCGTATCATCGGCGAAGCAGTCGAAACCATAGTGATCGCGTACCCAGCAGGCCTTCAGACGGGCATTGCCCTCGATGGTGTCCGCCGTCTCGGGTATGTCGTCGTGACAGCCTATATCGGCCAGCGACAGTATCTCGAAGCCCGAGCCGGCTATGCGGCGCAGCTCCTCGAGTTTGTGGGCGTTGTTGGTCGCGAATACTATTTTCCTTTTCATCGGGTGTATTATTGCCTAATTATAACGGAATGCTGTCTCTTTTATTGTAATCAGCCCACTACAACATTGACTATTTTGCCGGGCACCACTATTATCTTGCGGATAGTCTTGCCTTCGAGCCACTTTGCGGCTCCTTCGTGCTCCAGCGCGGCTTTTTCCACTTCCCCGCGCGGAGTAGATGCATCCACGGTAATGTTGTAGCGTGCCTTGCCGTTGAACGACACCGCATATGTCACTGTCGACTCACGCAGGTAATCCTCGTTCCACTTCGGCCATGCGGCATCGCAGACGGTAGTGTCGTGGCCGAGTGCCGAGTGCCACAGTTCTTCGGCCACGTGCGGCGCGAACGGCGCGAGCACGATCACCAGATCTTCGAGTACACGGCGCGAACGGCACTTGCGGCGCGTAAGTTCGTTGACGCAGATCATGAATGCGGCCACCGAAGTGTTGTACGAGAAGTTCTCTATATCAGCAGTCACCTTCTTTATCAGCGTGTGGATGATTTTCAGATCTTCGGCCGCAGGCTCGCTGTCATCGACAAGCAGCGTGTCGCCCTTGTAGAACAGGCTCCACAATTTTTTGATGAAGCGGTTCACACCGTCGATGCCGTTGGTATCCCAGGGTTTCGACTGCTCGAGCGGACCGAGGAACATCTCGTACAGACGGAGAGTGTCGGCACCGTAGCGTTCAACTATATCATCGGGATTAACGACGTTGAACATCGACTTCGACATCTTCTCCACGGCATACCCGCACACATACTTGCCGTCCTCGAGAATGAATTTGGCGGTAGCGAAATCAGGACGCCATTTCTTGAATCCTTCTGTATCGAGTTCGTCGTTCTTCACCAGATTTATGTCGACACGGATCGGAGTGGTGTCATACTGATCCTTCAGCCCATGGCTTATGAAGGTGTTGGTATCCTTGATGCGGTATACGAAACTGGTGCGTCCCTGGATCATACCCTGGTTGATAAGCTTGCGGAAAGGCTCGTCCTCGCACACCTTGCCAAGATCGTAAAGGAACTTGTTCCAGAAGCGGCTGTAGATGAGGTGGCCTGTGGCATGCTCGGTACCGCCGATATAGAGATCGACCTGGCGCCAGTAACCGTTGGCTTCGGGCGACACGAGGCAGTCACCGTTGCGCGGATCCATATAGCGCAGATAGTAGGCCGAAGATCCGGCAAAACCCGGCATGGTATTCAGCTCGAGCGGATATTCTTCCTCAGTCTTCCAGTTTTTGGCACGCCCCAGCGGAGGCTCGCCTGTCTCGGTCGGACGGTATTCGCTGATTTCAGGCAACAGCAGCGGGAGCCTGTCCATGTCGAGCATCATCGGAATGCCATCCTTGTAGTAGACAGGGAACGGTTCGCCCCAGTAGCGCTGGCGACTGAAAATGGCATCGCGCAGGCGATAGTTGACCTTCACCTTGCCTATGCCTTTTTCCTCGATATATTTCTTTGTGCGGGCTATGGCATCCTTTACTTCGAGTCCGTTCAGGTCAAGGTCGGCAGAGGCACTGTTGATCATACGGCCTTCCTTGGCATCGAAACTCTGCTCGCTCACATCGGCACCCTCGATCAGCGGGATGACCGGAAGATCGAACGCGCGGGCGAAAGCATAGTCGCGGCTGTCGTGTGCCGGAACCGCCATGATGGCGCCAGTGCCGTAGCCTGCCAGCACATAATCGCTCACCCATATCGGAATCTGTTTGCCCGTAAGCGGATTTATCGCATATGAACCCGTGAACACACCGGTCACCTTCTTGTCGATCATGCGTTCGCGCTCGGTCTTGTTCTTTACGGCCGCCACGTACTCATCAACTTCTGCCTTGCGGTCGGGGCGGGTGACCTCATCCACATACTTGCTCTCGGGAGCGAGCACCATGAATGTAACGCCGAACACCGTGTCGGCGCGAGTGGTGAATATCTCCAGCTCAACGTCACTGTCGGCTACCTTGAAGCGCATTTCCGCGCCCTCGCTGCGGCCGATCCAGTTGCGCTGTGTCTCCTTGAGCGATTCGGTCCAGTCAAGACGGTCAAGCCCGTCGAGCAGCCGCTGTGCGTAGGCCGACACACGCAGGCACCACTGGTACATGAGCTTCTGCTCCACCGGATATCCGCCGCGCACCGACAGACCTTCGCTCACCTCGTCATTGGCAAGCACCGTGCCGAGCTGCGGACACCAGTTCACCATCGTGTTGCCCAGATATGCTATGCGGAAATTCATCAGCATGTCGCTGCGCTGCTTCTCGTCCATGGCTTTCCACTCGTCGGCCGTGAACGACACCTCGCGTCCGGCGGCGTGCAGCCCTTCCGTACCATGCTTCTCGAGATGGGCTATAAGCTCCGCTATAGGCAAGGCCTTGCCGGCGGCTGTGTCATAGTAGTGGTTGAACATCTCGATGAACGCCCACTGCGTCCACTTGTAGTATTCCGGATCGCAGGTGCGGATCTCGCGGTCCCAGTCGTAGCAGAAACCTATCTTGTCGAGCTGCGAACGGTAGCGGTTGATATTGACCGTAGTCGTGGTCTCAGGATGCTGACCGGTCTGTATGGCATACTGTTCGGCAGGCAGGCCGTAGGCGTCGTAGCCCATCGGATGCAGCACGTTGAAACCTTGCAGGCGCTTGTATCGCGAATAGATGTCACTGGCTATGTAACCTAACGGATGCCCGACATGAAGTCCGGCACCCGACGGATAAGGAAACATGTCGAGCACGTAGTACTTGGGCTTGTCGGCGTTGATCTCGGCCTTGTAAGTCTTGTCTTTCTTCCACTGCTCTTGCCAGCGGCTCTCTATTTCACGGTGATTATATTCCATATATTGTTTTAATTGATCTGATTGGTCATGTAAGTCTGATATGACTTACGATTATGCATTCTTGATTATTTATTTCTATTTGCTCAGTTCCAGCATGCGCTCTATCGGACGGCGGGCGCGTTCAGCCAAAGCCGGATCGACCTCTATGACAGGCTGCTCGTCGCGCAGACAGTGATAAAGCTTTTCCATAGTGTTAAGCTTCATGTAATTGCAGTCGTTGCATCCGCAGGTAGAGTCCATGGGAGGCGCCGGGATGAACGTCTTCTCCGGACAGTCCTTCTGCATCTGGTGGATGATTCCGCTCTCGGTGGCCACGATGAATTCCACAGCGTCGGACTTGCGGGCATGGTCGAGCAGCGCGGCGGTTGATCCTACCTTGTCGGCTATCATTACAAGCTGCCGGCGGCATTCGGGATGTACAAGCAGCTCGGCGCCGGGATGCTCTTTCTTAAGTTCTAATATTTTCTCGAGCGAGAACTTCTCGTGTACGTGGCATGCACCGTCCCAGAGCACCATCCGCCGTCCCGTCTGGCTGTTGATATAGTTGCCGAGGTTGCGGTCGGGTCCGAAAATGATTCTAGCGTCGGCAGGCAGCGAATCTATTACCTTACGGGCATTCCCCGATGTGACCAGAACATCAGTGAGCGCCTTCACACCGACCGATGTGTTGACATATGACACCACGATATGCCCCGGATGCTCCGCTATGAAGCGGGCGAAGTCCTCGGCCGGACAGCTGTCGGCCAGCGAGCATCCGGCCTCTATGTCGGGCACCAGCACCTTTTTGTCGGGGCAGAGCAGTTTGACAGTCTCGCCCATGAAGTGCACCCCGCACATCACAATGATGTCGGCATCGGTGATGGTGGCCGCCTTCTGGGCCAGCGCCAGCGAGTCGCCTATATAGTCGGCTATATCCTGGATCGGCCCCTGCTGATAATAGTGGGCCAGTATCACGGCCTTTTTTTCCTTTTTCAGCTTCTTTATCTCTTCGACGAGCTGCTGCTGACGGGCACGGTTTTCAACATCCATTTTTTTATTTTTCTATATTTTTAAAAGAAAAATTTTAACCCTTAAAAACAACAACAATAATAATGCGTGTTGAAAAGTACAATAACTTTTCGCCCGTTTTCTTGCATATATGGGTTATTAAACCGCAACGGCATGTTATTCACACATTATCAACGTGTGTTTTCGTTGGTAATCAATATTTTCCAAACGTTATCAACACCATGTTAATAATGTGCAAAGTTAATAAATTCTTCTCTATTTGCAGGCATATTTATGTATAAAATAGGCTTAAAAACGATGCTGCCGGTGTAAAAAAGCTTTTATGGCATTTTTAGGCAGTCAGCTTTTTCAACACTTCTGAGGCCGTTTTCTACACGTTATTGACATAGTTATTAACATCCCCGGACTGCATGAAAACTGCCCTTTCCGGATGGTGCTTTATATAGTGTGCCGGCTCCGGTAGGACAAACTGCAGGCAGGCGGCAACGACAGAGGAAGTGATGAATGCAGGGAAAAAAGGAAGCAGGCATCCTCGCCTGCTTTGGAAAAACAAGAAAAGTCTTTATAAATCTAACTTGTATAATTTAACGTAATTTAACAATCGGGGGGGGTGAACATACACATTTTTCGTACCTTTGCAACGGTAACGTATCTAATGCATTACTCCTCTGTGATGGTCAAGCTGAGATTGCGCCAAATATTTAAACAAAAGCAGGTTACGCAGGTCGAAATGGCCCGGCGGCTCGGAGTGTCGGCCATGACTGTCTCGGGCTGGATCACAGGACGGCGTTACCCTTCGATCGAGACACTCGGTCAGATAGCGGAAATGCTCAATACGCCTATAACAGAATTTTTCGAAAGTCCGTCTTCTGATGAGATTTCCTTGCAGATCAACGTTGGCGACCGCCGCATAACCGTCACTCCCGAAATGCTTCGCTCTGCCACCGAGACCTGATGCATCTATACATTAAATATAATATAGACCAATAAGTCAGAAAACATAAACTAATCAACCTAAATAATCAACTAAAAATCAATCATCGTATGAAAAAAGTTCTACTTCTTTTTGCGTTGCTGGTTGGTTCACTGTCTGCTATGGCGACAGAAGTCATAACTTATGACTTCACGCCAAATACCAATACAGACGGATGGCCAAAAACACGTGTAACAACTGAAACTACGAAAACATCTGCAACTCATCCTGAACTAACTATTACATTTTATAATTCATGGTGGGCAAGTAATCAAACTAATTCTTATATTGCTACATATAAAAATAAATCAGGAGAAAGTATATATGGTTATGTTAAAATAGCTCCTATAAAAGATAAAATAGTAACTGCTGTAACTTTATATCTTCCTGGAATTACAACTAAATCAGCATTTGAGTTGCTGATAGATGGTAATGATACTTCCTTAGGCAAATTTACTTGGACAAAACAAAACACAAATTCACAAACAGTAGAAATTCCTGCTAATCTTCAGTCAGCTGATAATACTCTCGTTATCAAAACAGCTAACACTGGAAATCAGTGTGGCTTCGGTAAACTGATACTTACTGTAGAAGATGCAGTTAAGGTAGAAGCTGACCATGCAGCTATCACTCCTGAGTCGAAAGAATTTACTGATAACATAGATGTTACTCTCAAAGCTTTTGATGCTCAGAATGTAGAAGTAAACGGAGCTAATATTTATTATACTCTTAATGGAGGCGCTCAGCAGACTTGCAAGTCTCCTTACATTATTAACTTAACTGAAACTACTGCAGTTGAAGCTTGGGTTGAAGGTCAGGAATCTCATGCAACGGCTACTTTCACTCTTAATATTCCCGAGGTTCAGCCCGGTGAGCCTGTTTTCTCTGTGAATGGAACAGAACTGACTGATGAAGAAGTTGTTCTTCCTTATGGAACAGAACTGACTGTCTCGGCAGAGAACGCTGTATATCTTGAAGTTTTAGAAGGAGAAGATTCAAAAGAAATTCAGGATAATACATATACTACTGTTATTACGGATGATGTTGACATTATCGTCACAGCCTATAATGGAACCCTTTCTTCCGAGGCTCTTATCAGCGTGACGATGGCTGCTCCTGCACTCACAGTAAAAGCCGGTGAACAGGAATTCGAAAATAACGGAGAATACAAGTTTGATCAGGGTACTGTAATATCCGTAGCTGCTGAAAATGCACAGTCAGTCATTGTTCTTGACAGCGAAAACAACGAAATTGAACTTGTTGACAATGGCTTCGAACCGACAAAAGATGATATCTACACTGTCAAAGCAATAGCCGGTTCAAAGGTTACTGAAATCACTTTCAGCGTTGAACTTACCATCCCCGAATATCAGAATGTAACAGCAACGTACAATTTTACCACCGAAGGCGCTTATGGTATGAAGCCGCAGTCGTCAGGTGCCAATTATGAAACTGTAAATAATATACCTTCTAAAGATGTAATACTTAAATTTGAAGGTGATTACAGGCAATGGGTTTCAAATGGAAATTATGAATTGCGCGTCAATAAAAATTCTAAAATAACTATTTCCGTACCTGTTAATTGCTTCATAACTAGTATATCATTTACGGGTAGTAATGTATCTCTTTCATATGGTAATACAACCATAACAGATAAAAATGGAATTACTTTAGATTCAAAAGATAAGGTTCATGAAATTACTTTAGAGAATACAACGTCTGGTGCAAAGAAAATCAACACTATCACTGTAAATTACGTTAAGGACAACTACACTGCGACGGCTACAGTGGAAGTTGACAAGGAAAATCCTTATGAATACGCCTATGGCCATGCCAATGTGCTTGTATTCAAACCGCATATCCTTTTTAACGGCAATCCTATTGAGAATACTGAATATGCCAATTATGAGGTTCGTCTGAACGGCGTTGCCCTGGGTCAGGCAGATCAGACAGAACTTTTGAATTACTTTGCTTACGACAAGGAAAATACATTTACTCTGCACAATGGTGAAAAGACCATTGGAGTTGAAGTAAAATGGCCTGAAATAGATGTTAATCCTGTTATCTCCGAGGTAGAGTATCTCAAGGAGAATGACGGCAGGATGCATGCTGTTTACTATGTAATGCCCGAAAATAATCCTCAGGGTCTGCATTGGAATGTGGTGTGTGAGGATGCTCACATGCTTTATTGGAACGGCAAGACGGGCGCAGCATGTCAGTTCAACGAAGTAGGCGATCAGGCCGAAAATGCTCCTGAGGCATTCGACGCCCATATATCCTATCCTTTTGCAGTAAGAAAGGCTGCTGCAGCCTCACAGACTATCAAGCTGATGGCTGAAGATGATGATATCGAAATTAATGAATATCACGCACCTGCCGCCACTTTGGTTACAGCCGATGTCGACAAACCTAACGAAAACAACACTTCGGGTGTGGCTGACGTAGCTGTGGACCAGACCGGCGAGGCTGAATTCTTCAACCTCCAGGGTGTGCGCGTCAAAGGCGAGCTGACTCCCGGTCTGTATATCCGCCGCCAAGGCAACACTGCCGTGAAGGTCGTCGTCAATAATTGAAAATTAAGAATTAACAATTAACAATTAACAATCAGCTGCGCGGGGCACCATCCTCGCGCAGCTTTTTTTACGCGGCAACCGGCCTCAATCAGCTGCCCGCAGGGCAACCGACGAAGTAGCTCTGCAAAGCAGAGAAAGCAGGCGACCACGCCTGCGGCCTCTGTAGAAAAGCGCCTCCTTTTTCCGGGATTATTTGAGGGGACGGCGGATACGGATGCCCTCGCGGACCGGAAGCGTAAATGCGGTGAATACCCCGGCATCCTCGCTGTTGTAGCGGATGTGATAGCGCTCGGCGGCAAGAAAATCAAGCGTGAATACGGCAGTGTCGCGGCGTTCGAGCGCGAGACGTCCTGGCGTAAGGCGCTCTTCTATGTCGATGTCGAATCCTGTGACGTTGACGGCCAGGGATGCGGCACCTGTATCACCTACCCCGCCGAGACCGGTACGCCGGATTATGACGCGGCGGTTGTCGTCGACCTCTACTTCTATGGCCGGGCCAGCGGGAGTGTCGGCGCGGCTGTCGCTCAGGTCGCCGGCCACGGTATGTAGCACTGCGACTCCGCGCCGCGAAGGCAGCGCGCTCAGAGCCACCACGGCGGCAGCCGCGGCCCCGGCGATAACGAAGAATTCGACGGAATTGAACCAGCTCATCTTATGCCAGGATGCTCAGGAAGAACTGCGACACCCACACGTAGATGATCAGGCCGAAGATGTCGTTGGTGATCTGGATGAAGGGACCGGTGGCAAGGGCCGGGTTGATGTGCAGCTTTTCAAGTGTCAGAGGCACTACGGTTCCCAGTATCGACGCGAACATGATGACGGTGAACAGCGACGCGGCCACCGAGACGGTCACGGCCAGATTGTCGGGCAGCATAATAAGGTTGTAGACCAGCACCACAAGCGACAGTATGGTTGCGTTGAGGAGGCCTATGAGGAATTCCTTGCCAAGCTGGGCGCCGAACTCGCGGATGTCGAGCGAGCCGTTGGCAAGACCCTGCACTACGATGGCCGAAGCCTGAACGCCGACGTTGCCCCCTGTGCCACCCACGATGGGGATGAACAGTGCCAGTGCCGTGACGGCCTTGATCTGGTCCTGGAATCCGTCGAGGATCACCGATCCGAGAATACCGGCCGCAATGCCGATCAGCAGCCATGGGATGCGGGCCTTGAACTGCGAGAATATAGAGTCATCGGCATCGACATCCGACGACAGACCGGATGCCAGCTGATAGTCGCGCTCGGATGCCTCGCGCACCTGGTCCATGACGTCGTCGACGGTGATGCGGCCTACAAGTCGGCCGATCGAGTCAACGACCGGCATGGCCACAAGGTCGTACTTCTCGAAATCGAGGGCTACCTCGTCGATAGGAGTGTCGGCCTTGACGCTGACCGGATCGGTCTCCATGACATGCTTGATCTTCGACACAGAGGGGTGCGTGATCATCTTCTTGAGGGGAAATATACCCTTGAGCTTATAATCGTTGTCGACGACGTAGACGTAGTAGATCTCATCCATCTCCTCGGCCTGCTGGCGCATTTCGCGGACACATTCGGGCATCGACATGTTCTCGTTGACGACGACCATCTCGGTACCCATCAGGCCGCCGGCGGTGTCCTCGTCGTATTTGAGCAGGTCGATGATGTCGCCTGCCTGCTCCACGTCGTCGATGTGAGCGAGGACCTCGTCGCGGTCCTCTTCGTCGAGCTGCTGGATGATGTCGACGGCGTCGTCGGTGTCGAGATGTTCGATCTGCTTGGCGATCTCCTCGCTCGGCATGCCTTCGAGCAGCTTTAGGCGGTCATCCTCGTCGAGTTCGATCAGCACGTCGGCGGCTGTCTCCTCGTCGAGCAGACGGTACAGGAATTCGGCCTCGTCAAGCTCGAGGTTCTGATACAGCTCGGCTATGTCGGCCGGACGCAGATGTTCAAGTTCGGCGCGGGCCTCAGCGGCGTCCTGGCGGTGGATGATATCCTTGATTTTTTCCAGATATTCGGGAGAATATTCTTGCATTGACATGACCTTAGCTGTTTTCAGTGTTACGCAGCGATGAGATGAGATTGGTCAGTTCGACGAACTGAGCCACAGAGAGCTGTTCGGGGCGCATGGCTCCCAGCGGAGAGTCGGCGGGGAAGACCGTGCCGGCGGGGAGCAGCCCGCGGGCCGAATTGCGGATTGTCTTGCGGCGCTGGCCGAAAGTGGTTTTCACCACCGTGCGCATCAGCGCGAAATCGCAGCCCGGGTCTGTGACGCCGTTGCGGCGCAGACGTATGACGCCGCTCTTGACCTTTGGCGGGGGATTGAACACGTGCTCGTGTACGGTGAAAAGATATTCGGCCGTGTACCAGGTCTGGAGCAGCACGCTCAGTATGCCGCGTGTCTTGCTTCCTTCGGGCGCGCAGATGCGCTCGGCCACCTCTCGCTGCAGCATGCCGCTGCATTCCTCCACTATGTCACGGTTATCGAGTACCTTGAAGAATATCTGCGACGATATGTTGTAGGGATAGTTGCCGATGACGCAGCACTTGCCTTCGGGTACAACCGACCGCAGGTCGAGGCGCAGAAAGTCGGCTTCGACTATCCGGTCGGTGCGGAGGCCGTCGACAGTGCCGCGGCGCAGGTATTCAACGCTTTCGCCGTCGAGTTCCACCACGGTGACGTCGCGGCCGGCGGCGGTGAGAAACCGGGTCAGCACGCCCATGCCGGGACCGACTTCCACCACCGGCAGGCCGGGGCAGTCGTCGACAGTAGCCGCTATCCGTGCGGCTATGTCAAGGTCGGTGAGAAAGTGCTGTCCGAGAGCTTTTTTGGGTCGTACCTGTGCCATCGTTTATTCAGGCTTTACAAACTTGAAAAATTGTTTGATTCTGTAAAGCCACACAAAATTAATACAAAAATTTCAATGTATCTTTACCGACCGGAGAAAAAATGCACGGGCCTACAGGTCGTACCACCGGATTTCGCAGGCTTTGCCGTTGTCGGACGTCCGGAATTATCCGCGGTTAGTTCAGATTCTTTTGGATGATCCGGAGGATATATAAGGAATGACACGTGCCGCAGACGAATTCTGGCACGTGCCATCCGCATGTCTTCCGGGCAAAGCCCGATTTTCAATAATCAATAGTTTTTGGCTTCTATTTCAAAGAAACTGCGTTTGTGGAGGCATACCGGGCATGCCTCGGGAGCCTTCTTGCCGATATGAATGTGTCCGCAGTTGCGGCAGATCCATACAGTGTCGCCTTCGCGTGAGAATACCAGCCCTTCCTCGATGTTGGCCAGCAGGCGGCGATAGCGTTCCTCATGATGCTTTTCAATCGCAGCCACTGCCCTGAATCGGCTGGCTATCGCGGGGAATCCTTCGGCATCGGCTTCCTCGGCCATTTTGGCATACATATCGGTCCACTCATAGTTCTCGCCTTCGGCAGCGGCGCGCAGGTTGTCCATAGTCTCAGGCACTTCGCCTCCGTGCAGGAGTTTGAACCAGAGCTTGGCGTGTTCCTTCTCGTTGTTGGCTGTCTCCTCGAATATGGCTGCAATTTGCTCGTAACCGTCCTTGCGCGCCTTTGATGCGAAGTACGAATACTTGTTGCGTGCCATAGATTCGCCGGCAAATGCCTCCAGGAGGTTTTTCTCGGTTTTTGTTCCTTTCAGATCTTTCATGTTTTTGTTGTTTGTTTATTTATTGATGTTTAAGTCGTTGTAAATTATACGGTCTTACTGCACTCAGGGCATAGTCCTCGGAAAAAGACATTGACATTGTCGCATCTGAAATCTTCCGGAGCCGACAGCGAACGAATGTCAAAGGGTATGTCATAGATACGCCGGCACTTACGGCACATGAAATGCGCATGAGGCTCTTTCTGAGCGGAATCATATCTTGTGGATTCGGCCGAGATATCGATGTCATTGATTAAACCTTTTTCGGCCATCAGTTTCAGACAACTGAACACCGTTGTCCGTGACAATGTCGGATTACGTTCTATCAGGGCCGAATAAATTTCATCGGCTGTGGGATGGCATTCGCATGAGGTAATATATTCCAGAATCGCGAGACGCTGGGCAGACGGTCTGATACCCGCCTCCGAAAGCTGCATGGTCAGGAGATTTTGTTTATTTGCGGCATCCATTGTATTAAGTTTAAAATTGTATTGAGTACAAAGTTATATCCAATCCGGATATAATCCAACACATTTAATGATTTTTAATAAAAATTGCTGTCGGATCATGCCGATTCATGTGGCAGTAACGATGTAAGGGATACAGCATCGCTAAACATTCCGGCTTGCGGATGTGTTAGTATTCTTAACCGGGGACTGATCATTTTCCCCGGCGACAGACCTTATGAAACTCACAAAATTCGTACCGATGATGGCTGCTGCGGCCGTGCTGATGACCGGTTGCGTAAGTCATAAGAAATTCAACATGCTGCAGGCCGATTACAATGCCTCGCAGATGTCGCTGGCCCAGAGCCAGGCCAATGTAAAGAGTCTCGAGCAGGCCCTCGAGGAAGCGCGCCGCAACAACGAACAGTTGCGCGGCGACTATGCCGCCCTGCAGAAGACCCTCGAGCAGAGTATCATGGCCAACCAGTCGGGCAATGTAAACATTTCGAAGCTTGTCGATCAGATCAACGAGTCAAACGGCTATATCAAGCGCCTTGTCGAGGCCAAGGCCAAGAGCGACTCGCTGCTTATGGTACTGAGCAACAACCTGACGCGCTCGCTCGACACTTCGGAACTGAAGGATGTCGACGTGAAGGTGCTCAAGGGAGTCGTGTACATATCGCTGGCCGACAATATGCTCTTCCGCTCGGGCAGCTATGAGATAAGCCCCGACGCCATGGACATCCTCGGCAAGATCGCAAAGATCATCAAGGACTACAGGAACTACAGCGTGCTCGTCGAAGGCAACACCGACAATGTGCCCATATCACGCACGAATATCCGCAACAACTGGGATCTGAGCGCGTTGCGAGCCTCGTCTGTCGTGCAGACCCTGCAGAACACATTCGGAGTAGATCCGTCGCGCCTGACTGCGGGCGGACGGGGCGAATATAACCCTGTGGCGACCAACGACACGCCCGACGGTCGTCAGCTCAACCGCCGCACGCAGATCATCATCACCCCGAGTCTCGACCAGTTTATGGACCTGATCGACAAGGCACCCGACACCGACTCTCCCGCCGCAGCAAAGTAATCCCCTTCATATACAATGGTAACCGCCCTGTCCGGCATGTTCCGGCAGGGCGGTTATCCTATTCTGATATGGAGTAAGTATTACTTGGGTTCGAGGCCGCAGAGCTGGCGGATCTTGCGGGGAAGATCGACGTTGTTGCTTAGTCCCTTGAACATGTCCGAGCCTACACCTACGGCGAAGACGGGCACGGGATTGCCGGAGTGGCCTACCGTGGTGAAAGCTGCGCCGGCTGCGTCGTTGACAAGCTTGAATACTTCGACGGCGAAAGCATTGAAACTGGCGTAGAGTGTCTTCTGGTCGGCTGAGTTGCGCATCTCGAATGTCTCGTCGAACATCTCTTTGAGCTTTTCGAGGCGCTCCTCGCTCACGGGAATGTGGGTGAACAGGCCGAGATTCTGCTCAAGATATTCCTGCATGTCCTCCCAGCGGTAGACGCGGCGGTCGCGCAGCAGCGACTTGCAGTAGTTGCTGAATTCCTCTTTCGATACTTTCTGCCAGTCGAACACGCTGAGCGGTCGCGACTGTCCGGTGCGTGAGTGAACGTTGACCATGCCGCCGGTGTCGTGATCGGCCGTGACAAGGATCAATGTCTCGTCGGGGTGAGCGAGGTAGAAGTCGTAGGCTACCTTGAGGGCCTGGTCGAAGTTGAGCACTTCCTTGACTGCTGCGCCGCCGTCGTTGCCGTGCAGGGCGTGGTCGATGTTGCCGCCCTCGACCATCATGAAGAAGCGTTCGGGCGCCACGCGCTCCAGATGCTGGAGGCAGGTCTCGGCTATCAGGGGCAGGGTCAGCACGCCGCTGATCGAGTCGATGGTGTAGCCGATGTTGTAGGGCGATGTGCCGCGCGGATTTACGAGGAATACCTTGTCGGAGTTGATTTTGGTGATTTCGTCGGGTCCGTAGATCATCTGTACGCCCTGCTGAGCCATGACATCGAGCACGTCGGTGGAATCTCCGTCGGCGGTGACGGTACCGAGCAGACCGGCACCGGCCAGGAAGTCATAGCCGCTGTTGGCTGCCTGTATGTCGATATCGTAGTACATCTTGCGGTAGGGTACATGGGCATAGAATGCGCCGGGAGTGGCGTCGTCGGGAGCGACGGAAGTGACGATGCCCACGCCGTAGCCGGCGTCCTTGAACTGTCGGGCGATCGAAGTCACGTCTGTAGAGTCGGGATCCATGCCCAGCATTCCGTTCTTGGTCTTGTGGCCGGTCGACAGGGCCGTGCCTGCGGCTGCCGAGTCGGTGATCGAGTGCGATGCCGAGTAGGTCATGCACCATGACACGACCGGGAACTGCATCATCAGCAGTGGCTGGTCGTTCTTGAGTATCTCGCGGTTGTAGGCCTGTGCGGTCATCACCGGGCCCATGCCCATGCCGTCGCCTATGAAGTAGAATACGTAGCGGGGAGCCTGCTCCTGGGCGGCTGCCGAGAGGGCTGCGCCGGCGAGGCCCATTGCAAGAATCAGTTGTTTAAGTTTCATTTGCTTATGATTTGGTTTCGTTGAATTTCAACATTGAGTCGATGATATGGCGGGAATTGCTCAGGCGGGGAACCTTGCGCTGGCCGCCGAGCTTACCGGTGGATCCGAGCCAGTCGTCGAACAGCCCCGGCCGGGCCGTGGTTACCGACAGACGGTCGAGGAATATGCCGCCCGCGCGCTTGGCCTGATAGTCGGAGTTTTCGGCCTGCAGTCGCCGGTCGAGTTCGTCGGCGAATGCATCGGTGTCGGCCGGCGGTATGTTCCACTCGATGAGCCACTGATGGCGTCCGCGGCTGCGTTCGGTAGTGAAGACGGGTGCCGCGGTATAATTGGCTACGGACGTACCCGTGGCGGCACAGGCAGCGGCCATGGCGGCTTCGGCGTTGTGCACCATCAGTTCCTCGCCGAAGGCGTTGATATAGCTTTGGGTGCGCCCGGCGATGGCGATGCGCAGCGGCTCTACCGACAGCACGCGCACGGTGTCGCCTATCGAATAGCGCCACAGGCCGTTGCATGAACTTATGACCAGGGCGTAGATACGGCCCGGCTCAACCTCCCAGGCGCCGAGAGTCGGCGGATTGGGATCGTCGACGGCGTCGAGCGGCACGAATTCATAAAACACGCCGCGGTCGAGCAGCAGTTTCATGCCGGCGGCGCGCTCGCGGGTGTCCTGAACGGCGAAGAATCCTTCTGAGGCATTGTAGGTCTCGAGATAGCGCATGCGTGCCGGGTCGGTTATGGCGCGGTACTGCTCTTCATAGGGCGCGAACGATATGCCGCCGTGGAAGAATACCTCAAGGTTGGGCCATACGTCGTGGACGGTGTCGGCCCCGGCGAGCCGCACGACCTCGCGCAGCACGGTCAGAAACCACGACGGCACACCGGATATATTGGTAATGTCCTCGTGCAGGGCAGCGCGGGCCAGCGCGGGCAGTTTCTCGTGCCAGTCGGCCATCAAAGCTATTTTCTTGGACGGAACACGCAGCAGATTGACCGCAGGATTGATTCCGTCGATCAGATTGGCCGACAGGTCTCCTACCCTAACTCCGGAAGGTAGATCGGCGACCTCGTTGGCGAAACTGCCGCCGAGTATGAATGCCTTTCCGGCGAAGAGGCGGCTGCCGGGGTACAGCTCCAGGTAATGGGCCACCACATCTGATCCTCCGGCGTAGTGGTTTATTTTCAGCGATGCGTCCGTCACGGGGATATACTTGCTCTTGCCGTCGGACGTGCCCGACGACTGTGCGAAACGACGGCACTTGCCCGGCCACAGCACATCAGCCTCGCCGCGTACCATCCGCTCGACCCACGGGCGGAAATGAGGATAGCCGGCTACCGGAGTGGCGGCCCGGAAGGCTTCGAAGCCGCCGCGCGGGTCAAAGCCGTGTTCGCGTCCGTAGGCGGTGCGGGCGCCCTGGCGCAG
>CABRGT010000022.1 GCA_902470475.1 uncultured Porphyromonadaceae bacterium
AAAAGTGTATTCTTCCGACAAATCGATAATTTTGCACTTGCCAGTTGAGAGTAGGGTGGAGTGCTCAATGATAAGGTCCGCTCTATTTTTAACAGATTTGATGGCAGAATATCAGGATTTTTCGCTAACTTTGCGCTGAAAATGCGCCACCGGGTATGTTTCGGCGGTCTGAATTGTTCAATCCATTGAGTGATACACGATTACAACGGCCTCTTGATCTGCTGCCTGAGCCTACGCTCAGGCGGTTGCCCTGGTATCTGGCCTATGTGACCACTCTCAATGCAGAGGGGGTTGAATATGTTTCGTCGACCCGCATCTCGGGCGATCTGCATGTTGACGCATCCCAGATTGCCAAGGATCTGTCGTTTCTCAATATCAAGGGCAAGACACGCATAGGCTACGAAGTGGCGTCGCTCGAGACGACGCTGCGGTCGTTCCTGGGCTTCGACACGCGCCATTCGGCCGTGATGGTCGGTGTCGGCTCGCTCGGCGCCGCTCTGATGCAGGACAGCGGCCTGGGCCGCTACGGGCTCAATATCGTGGCCGGTATCGACGTGAATCCAGCCATCATCGACACCCGCATCGCCGGCATTCCCGTCTACGGCCCCGGACGGCTTACAGGTCTCGTACGCGAACTTGGCATAACCATCGGCATCCTTGCCGTGCCTGTCGAGAGCGCCCAGTCGGTGGCCGACGAGCTTGTCGCCGCCGGTGTGCGTGCCTTGTGGAATTTCACGCCGACGCGGATACGCGTGGCCGACGGCGTAGTAGTCACCAACACTTCCATCTATTCCCATCTGGCTGTGATGTACAACCGCCTGGCCACGGTGTCGGACACGCAGCACCACCGCGAGCAATGAAAATCCTGCGACTCGATTCCTCCTCGTCCGTCTCCCGCCCGGTCCTCATGGCCGATTCGGCCTGGCGTCCCGACCGGCGCCCGCTTTTCTTGCCCGATACCGCTCCGCTCATCTGTAGCATACGTGCCGCCGTTCGTGTCGACCGGCTCGGCAAGTGTGTTGACCGGCGTTTTGCTCCGCGCTACATAGGAGCGGCCACATTGGTGTCCTACCTCAGCGGAGGCACGCTCACCGACTATAGCGACGATGTGCTGATCCACGGACGGTGGATCGAGATATCGGACCTCGCGGCGGCCGCTGATATATTTACGCCCGATCTGAGCCTGGCCGCGGATGCCCTGGCCGGCATATCGGCCGATACCACATTCAAGACCGGCGATGTTATCGTCCTGCCTGGCGACATCGCCTCATTCATTCCGGAAATAGGATGCCGGGTCAGCTATGGCTTTGATCCGGATGATCCGATCCTCGAGTTTAACATCAAATGACATTCTCCAACCAATCACTCTCCTTTCAAGCCTACATGTTATGAAAAGCCGTCTGATCACATTTCTGCTGCTGCTTTCAGCTGCCGGAGCGCCGATGCTTCAGGCTTATTCTACATCGTTCTATGCATCTTCATCGCGTCTGAGCAGCGGCCACTGGGTCAAGGTCGCTACCGATGCCGAAGGCATCTTCCAGCTTTCCTACGACCAGTTGCGCGAAATGGGTTTCGAAGATCCGTCGAAAGTGCAGGTCTACGGCTACGGCTCCACCCAGTTCGCCGACAACCTTTTCATAGGCAATGCGCCTGATGACATCATCCCCACAGCCACGCTGCATACCCCCGACGGTCGTATCCTTTTCTTCGGCCAGGGCGATGTTTCCGTATCGGTGAACTCCCTCACCGGCAGCGAGGCATCCCGCTATAATGTGCGGCGCAATTACTACGACACACGCTCCTATTATTTTCTTTCAGACGCCGAAGGTGCGCAGCCGGTCCCTCAGAAACCCGAGCGACAGCCGTCGGACCAATATTCGCCGCTTGACTTTCATATCCATCTCGATTATTTTGAGGATGAAATCCAGACACCCATCAACGGCGGTGTGGGCTATCACGGTGCCGAGGTATCGCCCGGAGCCTGCATTCCTTACGATGTGCGTATCCGCAATTTCCACGCCACCGACACTTATCCAAGCGGCATTTTCAACTACTTTGTGGCTGTGTCGGCTTCGCGCTCGACCCGTCTGTCGACCCGCACAGAGGGCGATATAGACTCTTTGGCAGGGACCGTATCGCAGGCGTGGTCTATCGCCGACGGCGAGTACACGGCCTACAGCGACGCCCGGGGCGCGGTATCTTTTACCTCTTCCGACGCCCGGCCTCTGACCGACACAAAGGTAAGGTTCAACGTGCAGATCCCGTCGGACATCACACCGCGCTATGTGGCTCCCGACCGCGCTGCCGTGCGCTATCCCCGCACCAACATCATTGATGACACGGATCCGATGCTTATCATCAATTACACCCGCGCAGAGTCCATGTCGGGTCAGCAGGTGCTCTTCGCCGAGGTGGGATCGGCCGACGAACTGGCCGTATGGAGTATCGACAACCTCACCGGCATAGCCGCCTATCCGACTGTCTATGACGCCGCCTCGCGCACCATGTCGTACGTTCTGACGGAGAATTATACGCGCCGCAACGTGGTGTTCCGCCCGTCGGCGCAGTATCCCTCGCCGGCTGTAGTGGGAGCAGTCGCCGCACAGAACCTGCACGGTTCGGCCACGCCCGACATGCTCATCATCACCACGCCCGAATATCTCGCCGCGGCCACCCGTCTTGCCGATGCCCACGCGCAGTATCAGGGCCTGGCGGTGAAGGTCGTGCTGCAGGATGAGATCTTCAACGAATTCTCGTCGGGTGCGCGCGACGCCATGGCCTACCGCCGCTATGCGAAGATGTACTTCGACCGCCGCCCCGAGAAGTTCCGGTACATGCTCATATTCGGCCCGTGCAGCTATGACAACCGCTCGCTCGAGGTAGCTCCCGCCGACCGGCTGCTCACTTACCAGAACACGCTTGCGTCGCAGACGGCCAACACCATTACCAACTACGCCTCCGACAACTACTTCGGCATGCTTGCCGACGATTACAACCACGACAATATTCATCTGCGCGACTATAACATAGCCGTAGGGCGTGTTTCGGCCATGAATCCGGCCCAGGCCGAAGACTATGTCGACAAGGCTGTCCGCTACCTGAGCACGCCGCCCGACTACCGGGCTTATGGCCGAGCCCTGCTCTGTGCCGGCGAGGGCGACCGCAACACTCATCTCAGCCACTCTATCGAGGTTGCCGACTCCATGCTGACCTATCGCCCCGATTTCACTATAATCAACGTGCCTAACCAGCTTTACCGCCAGGGACGCAACGACACCAACACGGCCTTCCGCGACATAGTCCGCCAGGAACTCCAGCGCGGTGTGGGATATTTCACCTACAGTGGCCATGGCGATCCCAACTTCATAGGCAACGCTTCGCAGTGGAACCGCTCGTATGCCGCGTCGGTCGAGTATCCGACCATGCCGTTCGTGATGTTCTCGAGTTGCGACCAGTATTCCTATGACCGCAATCTCAACTGTCTGATCGAGGCCATGCTCTTTTCTCCCCGGGGCGGATGCCTCGCCGGAGTGGGTGCTTCGCGCAGCGTATATATATCATACAACCAGCTGTCGTGTCTCTCTGTGGCGCGCGCATATGCCGAGGCCGGCCCGGACGATACCTATGGCGACGTCTATATGCGTGCCCGCCGGCATGTGCTGGAGCTTTACAGCGATGGCAAGATCTCAACACCCGACGAGGCTCTGGTCAATACGCTCATATATAATCTGGCCGGTGATCCGGCTCTGCCGCTCTATGCTCCGGAATGCTCGGCGGTTATCGCGGAGATCGACGGCCACGATCCTGCCGAAGGCGATGTGGAGGTCATGCCTCTGAAGCCTTTCCATATCAAGGGCTCGATTGCCGGTGCGGGAGGTACCACCGACCATGATTTCAACGGCGTGGTCACCGTGCGTATTCTTGCCGCCGGGGTCACCAACACCACGTACAATACCAATGGTGAAAACAATTATACGGGTATGGACGTCACTCAGCAGTTCGCCACGCTTGCCGAGGTGGAGACCGATGTCCGCGACGGTCAGTTCGACGCTGTCCTCACCGCCCCCGTGCCGGTGCCTGTCGGACAGAACCGTCTGATGGTATATGCATGCGACAAGACCGACGGACGCATGGCCCTGGCCTCGTTCGACGACCTGACTGTCGGCGACTTCAATCCCGCCGACCATGACGACAATGATCTTTCCGCTCCCGAAATACGTGATTTCCGCGCCGGCGATCCCGATTTTGTCTCCGGTTCCGAGCAGCAGGCCGACGTGCTTCTGACTGCGACAATCGATCCGTCGGCCTTCGGCCTTGACTTCAGCGACGGCAACATCGCCACGCGCACATCGATTACCGTCGACGACCTTCGCTCGATAGACCGCCTGGACCGATTCGTGAGCCGCAACGACGACGGAACGCTGACTCTTGCCACAACGGTCAGCGGCCTGTCGGAGGGCATCCACTCGGTCACGCTCACAGTGGCCAACAATGTCGGGCAGGTGGATCGTTCGACCATAGATTTTGTGGTAGTCAGCCGTCTTGACCGTCCGGCCGTCACCACCGATGATCATCTGGCCCGCGAAAGCGCCACATTCGATCTCACTCCGGCCCTCGGGAGTGCCAACACCTTGTTCATCACCGATGGCCACGGCAACACCGTGCGCCGCATCGACGGCGTCGTATTCCCTTACAGATGGGATCTGAATGACTCGGCCGGCAATCCGGTGGCCGACGGCCCCTACACAGTCACCGCCCTTATCCGCGACGGGCAGGACTACACGCACTCACATCCGGCCTCGATAGTCGTTCTGCGCTGAACGGCACGACATACAATATATTGAAAACGCCTGCGGACCGATTCCGCAGGCGTTTTCAATATTAATATTATAATGTGTACTCTCGCGATCAGAGCACTTTCACGCGGCGCTTGTATTCGTCGATGGCGGCGTCGAGGCGTTCGTGGGCAGTGGTGTCGCCGGGCACGTTGTGGCTCGGGTGGATGTAGAGTTTCACTCCGCGCTCCTCGAGAATTTCGGCCACGGTGGTGATGGTCATCCATACCAGCGTCACGAAGCCCAGTGTCGACAGCGGGCCTACCTTGTCGAAGTGTTTCTTCATCGGTACGGAAGCGTCGACCAGAGGCACGCACGAGTCAACCACGATGTCGGCGATCTGGAACAGGTTCTTGCCCGACGAGTGGCGCGAAGCCTTGTCGCCGGTGGCACCGGCCGAGCCGTACACGATCACCTTCATGCCCTTTTTCTTGGCTTCGAGAGCCACGTCGATGTTCACGGCGTTGATGCCGGTGTGCGAGAAGATCCACAGGCAGTCGTCGGTGGAGAAGTCATAGTTCTTCATGATTTCCTGTCCGTAGCCTTCGGCGCGTTCCAGGAAGAGGAACTGGTGGATACCCATCTGACCGATTATCTGGGTGAAGAATGTCAGAGGCATCTCGCACAGCGGGTGGAAGCCTACGAAGCTGCCGATGCGGGGGTACATTTCTTCTACGGGTATGGTGGCGTGGCCGCAGCCGAAGGTGTGGACCCAGCGGCCTTTTTCGATTGAATCGGCCATTACTTCGGCGGCTTTGCGCACATTTTCGAGCTGGCTGGCCTCGATGGTGTTCATCAGGCCGTGAGCATTTTCAAGCCATTGTTTTGCTAACATAGTTGTTTGTTGATTGATTGGTTTGATAATTTAGTTATATACTATTACATGTTGATTTTTTTATCTCATTTGGCCGTATCGGACTTTCCGCAATATCCCGCATATACGGCAAACAGAAGCACCATGGCGGCAACCGAGCCGATGGCTATCCAGGGGAATGAGGCGGCTCCGGCCGCTCCGGTGACGGCGTTGAGAACCGTCTGGCCGCACAGGGCCACTACCAGCGCCACACTGAATGCCGTACCCGACAGGGCGGCGAAGCGTTCACCGAGAATGCCTAATATCACCGGGAAAGTGGCGGCCAGTCCGGCGCCGACCAGCGCCATGGCCCCCATGACACCCATGGCCGAAGGATGCGTCAGCAGCGCCGTGTAGCCCGCGGCGGCAATACCCAGCGAGAGCAGCAGCACGCGCCGCGGCTCGAGGCGCGTGAACAGGAATCCTTGCAGAAGTCGTGCTGCAGTGAGTCCCACGAGCATGGCCGTCAGGGCCATCTGTGCGGCTCCGTCGCTCAGCGTCCCGGCGGCCAGATATGTGGCCGTCCAGTTGTTGGTGATGCCTTCTGTGCCGCTTTGGAAGAACAGCACGAACGCCAGCAGAAGCATCACCGGACTGGTGATGACCCGTGCCGCATCCTTAAGAGGAAATCCCTGAGGCTGCTTGGGCGCCGGAAAGCGCATCACAGCGCACACCGCTATGCCCGCTGCCATGAGAATGCCGATGCCGGCCAGCACCTCGCGGTAAGTGTAGGAGGCTTCCAGCGTGGCCAGCAGGGTGGGGATTGTCAGCGCCCCCAGGCCGTAAAACACGCCAAGGAAGCTGAGGCGCGAGTTGCGCCGGGCGCCTTCGTATATGTCGGCCACAAGAGCGTTTGTCTCTCCGTTGAGCACGCCGCCGCCGAATCCGATGGCTGCGATCGACCACCGCATGGCGCCCACGCTTTCGCCCCAGGCCAGGCCCAGGAGCCCTGCCAGCACCAGTATGCAGTTGCCTACGAGCATGATCTTGTGCCCGAAGCGGTCGACAACCGGACCGAATACGAGCGAACCGCCCAGCATGGCTATCGGCAGCAGAGTGGCCAGCGAGGTTATCTCGCTTTCGCTCAGTCCGAATGTGGCTGTAAGAGTAGGGAGCATGGCCCCGAGGGTTATCATGGACACCCCGAAGAAGCACATTCCTATGCAGGCGGCCGTGAATACGGCCCCTTTGTTGTATGTCTTTGATGTCTTGTCTTTCATGGTTGTTTATAGAATAACTGTCGTTGCTATATTTATAGGTGATGGAAGGCTATGTAGGCCGCCCCCGCCAGAATCGGGTTGATGTCGGGGCTGGCGGCGGTGAACTTCACCTGCTCCATGGCCACGGGCTGCGCCCACTGTGCGGCCTCGCGGCGTATGTCGTCGAGAAACCGCACGGCCGGTCCGAACACTCCGCCACCCCATATCAGACACTCGGGGTTGAAGAGCGAGATGATGTTGGCCGCGCCCATGCCCCACATCTGCACGGCCTTCTCGAGGACTTTTGCGGCGATGGGGTCCCCCTCGTCGTAGGCGCGGAACACGTTTTCGGCTCTCACGTCGGCGACTTTGACGGCACCTCCGAAGTCTACCGCGCCGTCGCGGTGCAGCTCGCCCAGAAGCAGGCGCGCGTTCTCTCCGATGCCGGTGCCGGAGGCGTAGTATTCGAAGCATCCGCAGCGGTCGAATTTATGATCGTATGGCGGTTCGAGCGCCATCCAGCCTGTGGCGCCGGCTATGTCGCCGAAGCCATGGATCACATTTCCGTCGACCTTGATGCCGAGGCCTATGCCCGTGCCTACGGCCACAAACACGGCGTCGCGGCATCCGGCGGCCGACCCAAGCCAGCTTTCGCCATAGATACTGCAGCTGCGGTCGGAGTCTACGCTCACGTCCACTCCCGGAAATGCCGCCGACAGCTCGTCGCGCAGCGGATAGTCGTCCCATCCCGGTATGTTGGGAGCCCATACGGTTCCAGGGCGCCGGTGCACTATTCCGGGCACGCATACTCCGATATTTTTTACGGCAATGCTTTCGGCGGCCGCCCGTTGTATAAGCATCGATGCGATCTCCACGGCCAGCTGTCCGACGGCCGCGCCGGTGCGGCTGCCGATAAGTTCGCGGTGGCGGTCGATGATATGTCCGTCGGCACGGAAGGTGGCTCCCTCTATCTTGGTGCCGCCTATGTCAAGCGCAATAGCTGCCATGGTAGATTGTGTATAAGGTCGTTAAGATTCTTCGTTACAGATTTAAGGTACCGCAAAGATAACGTTTTTTCCACGCCCCCGCAAATATTCCTCAAACTTTATTTTCACCAACTTTGGATGTGCAAGTCGGAGATTTGGAGAAATAGAAAGCCGGGAGGGATATTTTGTTCGATATCCTTCCCGGCTGATTCGTTTAAAAGGAGGTTTACTTGATAAGAATCTTTGTTACCTGTTTACCCTGACGGCGGATGTACAGTCCATGATCCGGATGAACAATCCGTTGCCCCTGCAGATTGTAGTACTCGACGGGAGCGTTTTCATCGTTGACGGACACATCGTTGATACCGTTCTCTTTATCGGCAAGACGGTCGACTAATGTGTTCACCACGCTCTTGAGTTTAGCGAAGTCGCTTTCGCCCAGCGATGAAGAGCAGTCCATCACCAACATGATGGCGGCCGATGATGTTTCGGTTTCTGTCTTTACATCGCCCTCGCTTCCGAATTCAGTGTGCGGCTGCCATGCCGGTGTTGTAGAATTCTTATGCCAGAAATTTATCTCGCCGGTTTCAGGAATATTGCCGTCATAGTCGCGGATATTCTCAAAAGTAAACTGATACTTTGTCCTTCCGTTGACATCAATGGCCTCGGCGAGAACTTTTGTGCCCGATGTACATGTGAAGCCGTGATAAACGACATCGTTGAGACTGAGGTCGTCGCGATTGAAAACGCCTTCAATCCACATTTCAGAATTCTCAGGATTATTGTTCATTTCCGTCCTTGATTTGTCTAATGTAAATCTCAGTCTGTCGCCGGTGCCACGCATATTTATCCGGACCTGCACTTTCTTGTTCAGCCATGATGTCTCGAGCCGGTCAATGATCGTGTTGAGCGTACGTTCCACCTCGGCCATATCATTTACCTCGGATGCATGGTTTTCATCTGAGGCCAAAGCAAGGAGATTTGATCTGAACAGTGCATAGTTGTAGTCGCCGATGTCCTTTCCTTTAAGGCCGATGGAGAAGGCTTCGAGTCTGTTGTTTTGGATATAAGTGCTTTGTATACGGTTCCCGACGTATTGTTGGTAGTCGGTATCAGTCCACGATGTGTTGGGAGCCTGCTCTAATGATCCATCGTCGTTGCCGTCGGTGAATGTTATGAGAGCCACGCTGCTTAAGTCTTTCGGATAGTTGTATGTGATCAGGGCATCAATCGCGCGGTCAACAGAGTAATAGAGATATGTATAATCATCAAGGTCCTGAGATTCTACAAAGTCGCGGTATTCCTGTTTGTTGGAGCCCTCGATAAGTTGGATCGGGAAGAATTTGGGCATATAATTGAAAGCCGTGATGCCGAAGTATATTCCGGACGGCATCTCTTCATCGCCGTCCGATAGTAATTCAAACACAAAATTCCGGTCAGAACTGCATATTGTCCAATTGGACGCATTTTCAGTTTTACAACAAAAATAATTGCCCGGAATAATGACTTTACGGTCGTTCAGAACGCCATAAAAATCGTTGTTGCCGTTCCATGTGTTTTCGGCACACCTCTGGCTCACAGTGAGAGCAACATTGTTTGAAGATATGAATGTGTAGTCCTCGACATACACTTTCTGGGGATTTTCGCAGTGGACATATACATATTCGTCGGAAATAGCTTCGAATCTGAATAGTCCTGGCTGTTCGTTGCTTTCTTCAACATCGATAGTCCCTGCTAAGGGGCTTCCATCGCCGATTTGCCACACAGGGTCTGAGTAGTAACCCAGTCCAATTGTTTTCCATGTGTCAGCATTCGCGGCGAGGGCGCCGGATATGACGGCAAGGAGTAAAATGTATTTTCTCATTCGCTGGTTCTTATGCCGGTCTTACAACCCTTTCGACCGTTTACATATGCAGAAGCGTGGGCTGCTTTGCCACATCTCCAAATGAAGGTCCTGAGAAAACCGTGTGTGCGAGATATAAAAAACAGTAGCCCACGCTATAGCGCGAGAACCGCTTTGTTATCTCTTGCACACGTTGAAAATTTCTCAGGTTTTCATTTGCAAGATAAGCAAAACGCTCCTTGTATTGATTAATATGTCCTGATATTCTGAAAATATCGTTGCAAAGCTACTAATTTATTTCTGATTTACAAAGCAGTGATGTGAAATTAATTTCTCCCGTCCATGAATAGCTGCTATCGGAAGAATCTATTGAAAACGACGCGCGGGCGATGTCGTTTTTTGTTCCTTTGCAAACAAAAAAACGAACGACCTATGAATGTTCCTTTACTTACCTGGATCTGCATGGCAGCTGTAGTGATCGTGCTTCTTGCCGTACAGGCCATGCACCGTAACCATCAGTCGCGCCACCGCCGCACCCGTGTGTTCGGCATGGGCAGCGAGCGCGAGGAATTCTTCATCCCTGGCGACCCGTTGCGGCGTGCCGAAAACGACTATGACTGTGACGACGATTTCTGACCGGCCGGACGCCACGCAGCGGCCTACGGCACGCCGGGCATGCGTGCTTCTGGCCCGGTACGGCGCCGCATTGCTTGGCAGCGGCGCCACGTGCTCGCGACTTGACATGAACATCGGCCGCATGGCGCGCACGTGGGGCTTGCGCGAATGTCTCACCATCATGCCCCGCCATCTGCATCTGACGGTGACTGACGCCGCCGGCGAGGATCTTTTCACGGCTATCGAGACTGTGGAAGGTGCCGGGATCAGTTTCAGCCTCAATACACGGCTGAGCCGTCTGAGCTGGCAGGTGCACGACAACACTCTGAGCATCGACGAGGCCACACGCCGTTTCGACGCCATTATGGCTGAAGGCCCCGGCGGCCTCGCACCGCTGGCGCAGACGTTTCTTACGGGGGTGGCGAACGCTTCGTTCTGCCGTCTGTTCGGAGGCGACGCCGTGGCCATGGCTGTGGTAGCTGTGGCCACCATGGCCGGTATCTGTGTGAAGTCGGCTCTTCTACGGCGGCGCGTCGATCTGCGGCTGGCCGTGCTGGCAGCGGCGTTTGTATCGGCTGTACTTGCCGCCGGCGACGCTCTTTTCGGGCTCGGTTCGACTCCCGATATAGCCCTGGGGGCCTCGGTCCTCTATCTGGTGCCGGGTGTGCCTTTGCTCAACTCGTTCAGCGATCTTGTCTACCGCCACTATATATGCGCTTTCAGCCGACTTACCGACGCGCTGGTCCTCACAGCCTGTCTCTCGGCCGGTCTGTGCGGCGCAATGCTGCTGATGGGGCGTGGAATGTTCTGAAATCTCTAAAAAACGTACTATGAACTGGAGTGATTTATTTCAGGATGCATTATTTGCGGCGATAGCGGCTATCGGTTTTGCCTGTATCAGCCGGCCTGTCACGCGTGCCTACGGCTTCTGCGCCCTTATAGCGGCACTGGGGCATTCGCTGCGCTACCTGTTGCTGCATGCCGCTTTTGCCGATGTACATATCGTGGCTGCCACGCTCGTGGCATCGGTTCTTGTAGGTATCATGGCGGTGCTTTCGTCGCAGATCATCCACAGCCCCGCCGAGACGTTGCTTTTTCCGGCCCTGCTGCCTATGATCCCGGGCATCTATGCGTATAAGGCGGCTGCCGCACTGGCCATGTGTGTCATGCGCGACGGCCCGGACGCCTTCATGCGCTATTTTCCGATCTTCACTTTCAACGCACTTACAGCCGCGTGTATCCTGCTGGCCATGGTGGTGGGTGCCACACTTCCGGTAGTGGCCATGAAGAAACTGTCGTTCACGGCCACACGATGATCCATTGCGAAAAAATCATTATCTTTGCGGCGCGAACCGCACTGTAACACGTTATAAGACTATGGAATTACGACAACTGAGGTACTTCGCCACCGTGGCACGCACACTGAGCTTTTCGGAAGCGGCCCGTATTCTCAATGTGACTCAAAGCACGCTCTCGCAGCAGATCAGGCAGCTCGAGGACGAACTCGGCGTGCCGCTGTTCATACGCACCAGCCACAGTGTCTCCGTGACCGAGGCGGGGGCTGAACTGCTGCCGCACGCTCTCGGCACGCTGCAGCAGGCCGAGAGCTGTGTCAGCCGCATCCGGGACCTCAACAATCTGCTGACCGGTACGCTCAACATCGGTGTCACCTACTCGTTCAGCCCGATACTGACCGAGTCGCTGGTTACGTTCATGAAGCAGTATCCGGGAATCAAACTCAATGTGTGCTACCGCCCCATGGCCGAACTGATGGAGATGTTGCGCTCCCGTACGGTGGACTTCGTTCTCGCATTCCGCCCTTCCGCGCCGGTCGATGGGGTGGAGTCGCACATTCTGTTTCAGAATTTTCTGGCCGTGATAGTCGGGTCGCAGCATTCGCTTGCCTCGCGAAGCCGCGTGTCGTTTGAAGATCTGGCACGCTGGGACCTGGCGCTCCCGGCTCCGGGCCTGCAGGCGCGCAATGCCTTTGACAGTGTGGTGCCCCGCGACGCGGCCCTGCGCGTGCGGGTGGAGCTTAATGAGGTGAACATTCTGCTGAAGCTGCTCCGGCAGAGCAACCTGGTGTCGGTGCTTGCCGAAGCCACCATCCACAATGAGGCCGGCGTGAAAGCCATTCCGCTCGATGTGCCCGACAACGAGATGGCCGGCTGCGTGCATACGCTGCGCGACAGTTACCGCAAGCGCTCGATGCTTGAATTCCTGCGCATACTCAGTCAGTCGATGGCTGTGCGCGAGCGTCAGTCGGCGTGGCTCTGACAGTGAATCCGTGCGGGCTATTTCTTTTTGTGACTGTTGCTCTTGCTTTGGCTGCGGCGGAATGAATTCCAGTTGTTGTTGAAATTTCTGTGCGATCTGAAGTAGGTTATGCCTGTCAGATCCTTCAGAAGAGTCAGGGCCCGCTCGCCGAAATTGATCTTGCGCGGAGGACGCCCCACGAATCTGCGGTCGGGAGCGCGGTCGAGCCGTACGCCTTCGGCGTCTATCGCCTCGACACGTGCGATTAGTTCCAGTACCGGCTGCTGAAGTCCGGGGGCTTCGGCAGCCTCTATAATTTCAATGTCGCCGCTGTCGAATTTAAGCTTGCTCCATTTCTTTGCCTCTTTCACCGTTATATATTCTTTGTCGAGAATATATACTTCGGCAAACGTGCTTACGAAGAATGGCTCGTCGCGCCGGTTGAAGCGGAACATGTCGTGGCCGCGTCCGTTCGACTCGATGTTGAAAGAATATCCGGTGAGGTCGGTGACGCAAAGCGAGTCAGCGGTGACGCATCCGTAATTGAAACGCACCCTGAAATTCTCGAAATCGAGTTGCCGGCGGAAGAATGACGACAGATTGGGCACCCACCGGCGGCTTGTGGTGTCGGCCAGCACGTCGACGTCCACCGTCATACGGTCGTCGTGCCGGATCCATATTTCGGCCGGGCTGTACTTTCCACGGATCGTGTCGGAGCCGCTTTCAGCGCCCCTTACTCCGGCCGGTACGGACGGGGAGTGGACGGGGCCGATCCAGTCGGACCACGAAAAATGGTTGCCCCACTCGCTGCTGACGCTGTCGAGCCCCGAGGCATTGGTGAACCGGTAGTATGACCGACTCTTGAGTACCCGCGGATTCATCCAGCCGGTAAACCTGACTTTTTCATCCGGCGTCATCATGAAGTCGACCATCTTCTCGCGGAAGAGGAATACCGTGTCGGTGTAGGTGCTCAGCGATGAATATTCGCGCACATAGGCCAGCACGTGGAGCACTTTATGCTGACGTGATTCGATGACGACTTCCTGCAGTTCGGTCGGAATTTCCGCAAGAAACACGGTGTCGGTTCCGGCTTCCGTCACACACTTTTCACCGAAGCCCAGATAGCGCACCGTCACCGGATATTCCGCGGGAGAGATGTACGGCAGGCGCCCCCGGCTGTCCGAGATGCCGATCGCACGGCCGCTGCGGTCGAAAACCGACGCGCTCGGCAGTGGCATATGCGTCGCGGAGTCGGCGACCACCACGGCGCATTCTCCATTCACGGCGGATATGGAGAGGATGGCGCTAAGAATGAATGTGAGGAAGCGGTTCACGACCGGGATGTCTTAAGCAAAGATGTGAGAATAACTGCCGCGAATTTAATCAAAAAATCTCAGGCTGCCACCACTTTAACAAACCCTAACCTTTCCGTTGCCCTTTTACCGCATTCCGTTAAAAAATGTGTTCGGATATCAGTCTTTCCGCTGCCTGGCCTGCCGGGGAGTGATGCCGTATTTCGCAAGGAACAGGCGGTTGAAGTAGGTCACGTTGGAGAATCCGCATTCGGCAGCTGTTTCGGCTATGCTTTCATCGGACCGGGCCAGCTTTTCTTTGGCGCGCGCGAGCCGCAGGTCATTGACATATCCGGTAAAGGACACTCCGGCATGCCGGCGCATGAATGTGCAGAAAGCCGATCTGTTCATGCCTGTGTAGCGGCAGATCTCGTCGAGTGTTATGGTGCGGGCGTAGTTGCATGCGCAGTAGACCCTGATCCGTTCGAGGCGCCGCTCGGCTCGTCCGAGCAGATTTCCGCGTCCGGCGAAGCGGCTTTCTGTAAAGTCGGACAGCATAGTCAGCAGTTCAATCATCCGCGGCAGGCGACTTTCGGCCGTGAGACCGCGCATTGACATCAGCAGGGCTGATATGCGGTCGCGGGCCTTTCCGCTGAACGACACGGCCTGGTTCAGCGACAGCAGACGCCCTACTGTGTCACCTGTTTCCGGGAAGATGGCTTTGAGCGAATAAAGTAGCTGCGGCATGAAAAATACCGAGATATTTGCGATGGTACCGTCCGTCGCGGCCGTCTCCGGATCGAAGCGCCACACATGCGGGATGCCGGGCGGGATGAGTACAGTGTCACCTTCACCGAAGGTTTCGGTGTGATCGCCGACCGTTCGCTCGCCTCTGCCGCGGATCACATGCGACAGCTCCCACGAGGGTGCCGAATGCTTTCCGATCTGCCGGTCGGGTGAGATGCTGACGTCATCGAATACGAAAGATTCCATATTGCAAATATAGTGCAATTATTTATTAATATAGGCAAATTGAGTTAAATAAATAATTCCTAATTTTGCGGCGAAAACAGGCACTACATATTCTTTATGGCATCAGAACCGATCCCCATGTCCTCAAAACCAAGATTTGAGATTCTCGACGGTCTCCGCGGCGTGGCTGCGATGATCGTGGTGGCGTTTCACCTGTTCGAGACATATTCTTCCGGTCCGTCCGATCAGATCCTGAACCACGGCTATCTGGCCGTAGATTTCTTTTTCGTGCTGTCGGGCTTCGTGATCGGATATGCCTACGACGACCGCTGGGCGCGGATGTCGACATGGAATTTCTTCAAGCGCCGTCTGATCCGCCTGCAGCCCATGGTGGTGCTCGGCACGCTTATCGGGGCCTTCTGGTTCTACTTCAGCGCGGCCCCGGCCTTCGGCCTTGTCATGCAGACGCCATGGTGGAAACTGCTGCTGGTCATGATTCTCGGGTGCATAATGTTCCCGACGCCCCCGTCGATGGATATCCGGGGCTGGCAGGAAATAAATTCACTCAACGGCGCCCAATGGTCGCTTCTTTGGGAATATGTGGCCAATATACTCTATGCGCTGTTCGTGCGGCGCTTCGGCCAGGTGGCTCTGACCGTATTCGTGTGCCTTTCGGCGTTTCTGACGGTCGACATAGCCATGAACCTCGATGTCACCGGTCTGCTTGCCGTACGTGACTATGCCAGGTACACGGTCATTGGCGGCTTCGGCCTGACGCCCGACCAGGTCTATATCGGCATCGGGCGGCTGCTCTATCCGTTCTTTGCCGGACTTTTGCTCTATCGGCTCGGCAAATTGCGTATAAATCTGCGGCACGGCGGCATGCTGTGGTGCTCGCTGGCCGTGGGCGCCACATTGGTCGTGCCGCATATCGGTGACACCGGACACGAGTGGCTCAACGGCCTGTATTGCGCCATTGTGATTCTGTTCGTGTATCCGGCCATTGTTGCCGCCGGGGCCGGAAGTCCGCTCAAGGGGCGGCGCACTACAGCTGTCTGCAAGTTTCTCGGCATGATCTCCTATCCGCTCTACATCACCCACTATCCCATGATCTATGTGCAGATGAACTGGGCGGCTCGCCACGCCGACGCACCGCTCGGCACGCACATATGGGTGGCTGTGAGCATTTTCATAGCGTCGGTTGCCGTGGCCTATGCCGCCGTCAAGGTCTACGACATTCCTGTGCGCGCCTGGCTTGCCGATAAATTCATTTACAACAGAAGACAGTCATGAACATAAGCCACGTAGCCATATGGGCGCAGGATATCGAACTGCTCAGAGATTTCTATTGCCGCCATTTCGGAGCGTCTGCCGGACCGCGCTATTACAATCCGGCCAAAGAATTCAGCTCGTATTTTCTGACTTTTCCCGGCGGAGGTGCCTCCCTTGAGATCATGAATGTGCCGGGACTCGTCGCCTGCGGAACATCCGGCATATCAAGAGGCTTCTGCCACATGGCCATATCTGTGGGATCCCCGCGGCTCGTCGATGAATTCACCGGCAGGCTGTGCGCCGCCGGAGTCACGGTGGTAAGCCCTCCCCGCACCACGGGCGACGGCTTCTACGAAAGCGTCATCGCCGATCCCGAAGGCAACCTCATCGAACTCACCGCCCGACACGGTGTGTCAGGCCGGGCGGCGGCGAAGTGTGGCGAAGCGGTAGGTGAGGCCGGAGCCGGGATCGACGGTCGAGGGACCTTCAGCGGTCATTTCCCATTGGGCAGGATCGATTTCCGGAAAGAACGAGTCGGCGTCGGGGCATCGGTCATCGACAAATGTCAGTTCCAGGCAGTCGGCGCGGTCGATCGTCTGGCGGTAGATCTCGGCGCCTCCGATGATGAACACGCGTTCGGCACCATCGGCAAGCGCTATGGCCTCGTCGATGGAATGGACCGTTTCGGTGCGGTCGGCATGAAAGCTGTCGCTTCGTGTGATCACGATGTTGCGTCGCCCGGGCAACGCGCCTTTCGGAAGCGATTCGAAGGTCTTGCGGCCCATGATCACCGGGCAACCCATGGTGAGTTGCTTGAAGTGGCGGAGATCATCGCTGATGCGGAAGGCAAGCTGACCGCGGCGGCCGATTGAGCCGTCGAGGCCGACGGCGGCTATCAGAGTGAGTGTCATACGGATACTTCTGCTTTAATATGAGGATGGGGATCATAGCCCTCGAGAGTGAAATCTTCATAGCGGAAGCCGAAAATGTCTTCGACCGCCGGATTGATGACCATGCGCGGCAGCGGACGCGGCTCGCGTGTAAGCTGCAGCCGGGCCTGCTCGAGATGGTTTTTGTAGAGGTGCGCGTCGCCGAGAGTGTGGATGAACTCGCCGGGCCTGAGCCCCGTGACCTGGGCCATCATCATGCACAGCAGGGCATACGACGCTATGTTGAAGGGTACGCCAAGGAAGCAGTCGGCGCTGCGCTGGTAGAGCTGCAGGCTCAGACGTCCGTCAGCGACGTAGAACTGGAACAGTGCGTGGCACGGAGCCAGGGCCATCCGAGGCAGGTCGCCCACGTTCCAGGCGCTCACGATGATGCGCCGTGAGTCGGGATTGTGGCGGATGTCATCGACGGCGGCCGATATCTGATCGATGGTGTGGCCGTCGGGCGCACCCCACGAACGCCATTGCGCTCCGTAGACCGGGCCGAGATTGCCGTCGGCGTCGGCCCATTCGTTCCAGATGCGAACGCCGTTGTCCTGAAGATATTTTACATTCGTGTCGCCCTTGAGAAACCACAGCAGCTCGTGGATGATCGATTTAAGGTGAAGTTTCTTTGTCGTGACCAGCGGGAATCCCTCGCTGAGGTCGAAGCGCATCTGATAGCCGAAGGTTGATACGGTGCCTGTGCCTGTGCGGTCGCTTTTTTCGACGCCGTCGCGCAAGATGTGGTCGATAAGTTGCAGATATTGTTTCATGGCGTGTCAGGCTTCGGGTGTCTGGAGCGATTTGAGCACTTCCTGTAGCTCGGCCTCGGTGGTGGTGAGTTTCGAGCGGCAGATGTTAAGCAGTTCGACGGCGCGGCGGGTGCGTTCGATCAGTGTGTCGACGTCGCATGCGTCGGAGCGCAGTGAGGCCAGAATCTTTTCGAGGGTGGCCAGGGCTTCGCTGTACGTGATGTTTTCTTGTGCGGGCATAGCGGGGGTGATTGGATTAGCGTTTTACGGTTGAGGTGACGGTACCGCGGGCGAGTACGGTCGTGATGACAGCACCGTCGGGAATCTGAGCCGGGTCGGCCACGGCGCGGCCGTCGAGGCGGGTTATGGAGAATCCGCGGCGCAGGGTGGCCTGCGGCGAGAGGGTGTCGAGCAGAGTGCCGAGCGCCTTGAGGCGGTCGGTGTGGCGGCCGAGGATGTTGGTGACACTCTGGGCTATCGTGTCGGAGATCTGGCGTCCGGTGCGCAGGCGCCCCTTCTCTATGACGCCGGTCGTGACTGCCGGGAGCTGTCCGGCAATGAAGTCGAGGCGCCGGTGGGCAGACCCTACTGCGGCCGCCGCTGCGGCGGCGATATCAGAGGCAAGTGTCTGCAGGCGTCCCAGTGCGTCGGCGCCGCGGCCTATGAGCCATTCGGCGGCGGCTGTGGGGGTCTTGACACGCATGTTGGCCACGTAGTCGAGCAGGGTGATGTCGCGTTCATGTCCGATGCCGATCACGACCGGCAGCGGGAACATTGCTATGTTGGCGGCCAGGGTGTAGTCGTCGAAGGCGGCCAGGTCGCCGGTGGCGCCGCCGCCGCGGATTATTACCACGCAGTCGTAGTCGGCGCTGTCGGCCGCGATGGCCTCCAGGGCGGCCACGATGCTCCGCGGAGCGCCTTCGCCCTGCATCAGGGCCGGGAACAGCCTGGTGCGGAACCGCAGGCAGTAGCGGTTGGTGTACAGCTGGTTGATGAAGTCGCCGTATCCGGCGGCGGTGCGGGCCGATATCACGGCGATGCGGCGCGGCACCGCCGGCCATGCGAGCTCGCGGTTCATGTTGATGATGCCCTGGGCGGTGAGCCGCTCTATCATCTCGCGCCTGCGCCGCAGCAAGTCGCCCACGGTGTAGGTCGGGTCGATGTCGGTGATGTTGGCCGACAGCCCGTAGATGGGGTGAAACGATACTGTCAGGCACACCATCACCTTGATGTCGGAAGAGATCGACGAGCCGGTGGCGGCGCGGAACATCTCGTTGAGCCGTGCGAAGCGCGATGCCCACACGGTGGCGCGCATGCGGGCGCGCGCCCTGCCGGTGTCGGGATCCTTGTCGATCAGCTCCATGTAGCAGTGTCCGCCGGATGAGCGCACGTCGGAAGTCTCGGCCGTGACCCACACACCGGTGAGCGACGGCGCGGCGTTCAGCGTGGCCTGGACGCGCTCGTTGAGCTGCAGCAGGGTTATGGCTGTCCGGTTCATCGGGCTGTGTGGCGTTTGAAGCGGCCGCGGGCCACGTCGTAGGTGAGCGAGTCAAGCATATATGGCCGCAGGCGTGCGTAGTCGGCCGCGGTGAGGTACTGCGCGGCATTGTTGCGCAGGGTCAGGCGGCTGGCCGTGGAGTCGAATTCAGCTTCGGCGGGCACGAACGGCAGGGTCAGTTCCAGGTCCGGCACTGAGTCGAATGCCGAGGCCGTGAACCAGTCGGAATAGCGGCCTACATCGGCCAGCGCGGTCTGCGGCGCGGTCGTGAAATCCTTACCGAACAGCTCGATCACGCTCGTGCGGGCCGGAACCGACACCGTGGTTACGACCGCCAGCAGCGTGTCGCGTCCGGCGGCCAGCACGGCCAGCTGGCGACGGGTATGTCCTACTTCCACAGTGATGCACGACGGGCTTTCGGCCACTATGCGGGCATCGGCCGTGAAGGCGTCGGATATCGCGCGGTCGCTGCCGAATCGGTAGTAGTCGAGCATGTCGAGGCGCGAGGATTTAGGCACGGTGAGCAGGAAGCTGTCGGGCGCCTCGGTGAAGAAGCGTCCGGCGGGGCCTTCGCCTGCAGCGGCGGTGGCAGCCAGTCCGGTCAGGACTGCGGCCAGTGTTTTGATTGCTTTTCTTGACATTCGGTGTCGGTATCGGGTGATATGTGATGACGGTTGATCGGTGCCGGGGCGCCCTCAGCGTTCCGACCGGGTTTTGCGACCTTTCGGTGCCCGCGACTGGCGTGCGTTGCGGCGTTCGGGCTTGGCTTCGGCGCTGCGGCTCCGGCGCCCTGATGCTTTCCCATAGTCTTTGTCGGGTTCGGCAATCTCGCTGTAGAGGCGCTTGCCGAAGAAGTCGGCCCCCTTCAGTCCGGCCACCACACGGGCGGCGTCGCCTTTCTTGACGTCGAACAGCGAATAGCCCGGCAGCAGGTCGATGCGGCCTACGTCGACGCGCGGACCCTCGATGGCATGGTTGAGCAGGTCAATGAGGTTCCCGGCGAAGAATCCGTCGGCCTTGCCGGCGTTGACATAGATGCGGGCCATGCCCTTTTCGGCCGTGCGGCGGTCCTTGTCGCGGTCAGAGGGATGTGCGGCCTCCTTGCGCTCCTTCCGCGACGGTTTTTCGTCGATGAAGTCTATTTTCGGGGCATCCTTGTAGTACTCGAGCAGGCGGTTGAACTCCAGCGACAGCACGCGCTTGAGCAGGTCCTCGCCCGAGAGCCACGACAGCTTTTTCTGCACGCCGGTCACGTAGCGGTCGATCTGTTCGTCGTCGACCTCGACGCGTTCGAGGCGGTCGGCAAGGTTGTAGAGCTGCTTCTCAATAATGTGCTCGGGGGTGGGGACTTCGTGACGTTCGAATTTCTTGCCGATGATGCGTTCGATCTCGCGCAGGCGGCCTTTCTCGCGCGAGTGGATGATGGCGACCGACACGCCCGTCTTGCCGGCGCGGCCCGTTCGGCCCGAACGGTGCGTGTAGACGGCCGTATCGTCCGGCAGACCGTAGTTGATCACATGCGTCAGGTTGTCCACGTCGAGACCGCGGGCGGCCACGTCGGTGGCCACCAGCAGTGAGATGACGCGGTCGCGGAATTTTTTCATCACCAGGTCGCGTTGCTGCTGCGAGAGGTCGCCGTGCAGGGCGTCGGCGTTGTAGCCGTCGGCTATGAGGCGGTCGGCCACTTCCTGGGTGTCGCGGCGGGTGCGGCAGAAGATGATCGCGTAGATATTCGGGTTGTCGTCGGCGACTCGCTTAAGGGCCAGATACTTGTCGCGGGCGTTCACCATGTAGTAGATGTGGCGTACGTTCTTGGCGCCTTCGTTGCGGGTGCCTATGACTATTTCCTCCGGCTCGTGCATGTAGCGCTTGGCTATGCGGGCGGCTTCGGCGGGCATGGTGGCCGAGAACATCAGCATCTTGCGGTTGTCGGGTACGTGGGCCAGGATATCGTTGATCGAGTCGACGAAGCCCATGTTGAGCATTTCGTCGGCTTCGTCGAGCACCACGGTGTGCACGTCGTCGAGATTGACCACGCCGCGGCCGATCAGGTCGATCAGTCGGCCCGGCGTCGCTATGATTATCTGCACGCCATCGCGCAGGGCGCGGATCTGGCTTTCGATGCTCGAGCCGCCGTAGACGGGCAGCAGTTTCAGTTCGGGGGTATATTTGGCGAAGTCGGCCAGATCGCCGGCGATCTGCAGGCACAGTTCGCGGGTGGGCGCCAGGATCAGTGCCTGCGGCACGCGGCGCGATGTGTCCACGCGCTGGATCACTGGCAGCCCGAACGCGGCCGTCTTGCCCGTGCCGGTTTGGGCCAGGGCCACCAGATCATGGTCGCCGCCCAGCAGCGAGGGTATCACTTTCTCTTGAACGGGCATCGGGGTCTCGAAGCCCATATCCTTAATGCCCCGCAGCAGATCATCGCGCACGCCGAGGCTTTCGAAATCGGTCATATGTAATTTTTCAGTTTTAAGATACAAAGATAACGCTTAAAATTGAAAATAGTCATAAACCGCCCCCGATTTTTTCGGACATAATATACAGATACACTTGATTCCTGATTCGGGAACTCCCGCTGTGTCAGGAAACTCGGACACGACCTTAAGCTTTTTTAAATTTTTTATGAAATTTAGTCACTTTTTTGATAAAAAATGCTTATCTTTGCCGCATCAAGCAGCATTGTGCTTGCTTAGCAACTATTTTTCTACACTCTTTCAGTCGGGCGACTGCGTCCGTAGATCTCTGACAACTATTTTAATTTCAATCCTTTAATATTAACTTTAAATCCAATCATGAACAAAGCCCTTTTGACACTGGTTCTCAGTGCGGCTACTCTTGTAGCCGGCGCTCAGGTGGTGGAAGTGCAGTCTGTGACACGGGTAGCCGTCGACGGCGACGTATCCGTGGACAAGCCGCGCATCAGCCCCGACGGTACGTTCGCCGTGTTGTCGACCAACACCGACAACGCGCTTTACCGTGTCGACTTCGCCACTGGCGCATCGACGAAAGTTGCGGATCAAGGCATGGCCAACGATCTGAAATTCAGCCCCGACGGTTCGACTATCGTCTTCAAGACGTCTGAGACCCGCGACAACCACCTGCGCTACTATTCGGTGCAGATGGTCGACCTCACCGACGGCTACACCCGCCGCCTGTCCAAGCCTGCCCGCCACTGCGCCCAGTTCAGCATCTCCGATGCCGGCGTCCTCTCGCTGAGCGACAACGGCCGCTTCAGCGCCCGCAACATGGCCGGCCAGAAGGTTAAGGCCGCTACTGCCCAGCCCGTTGTCAGCATCCACTACGGTCACCTCGAAGTGACCACCCCCGACGGCAAGACCGTCACCCTCGACCCGCAGGGCCGCGGCTCATATCTGTGGCCGCAACTGTCGCCCGATGGCACCAAGATCGTTTACTACCTCGCCCGCCACGGCTGCTTCGTATGCAACCTCGACGGCAGCGACGTACGTCCTCTCGGCTACCTCCACGGAGCGCGCTGGATCAACAATGACGCCGTAGTAGGCTTCCAGGACTACGACGACGGCGCCGTGACCTACAAGTCGGCCATCGTGGCCGCCGACCTTCAGGGTACCCATCAGACTCTGACCGACGAATCGATCATCGGCCTCAATCCTTCGGTTAGCGCCGACGGTTCGCGCATCGCCTTCGCAACCACCGCAGGCGAGCTTTATGTTATCAACCTCAAATAACCCCCACACTACCGCAATGAAAACGAACAAATTAGTAACGGCGTTAGTGCTTATGGGACTCGCCGGCACAGCTTACGCGGCTAAGACCCCCGAAGAGCTGCGCGTCTACATCAACCCCGGCCACGGATCGTGGACCGGCAACGACCGAGCCATGCAGGTGATCGGCAAGCAGCCCTACTCGGCCACAAACACCGACACCACGGGCTTCTTCGAATCGAACACTAACCTGCTTAAGGGCTTCGGTGTGCTCGAGACTCTTATCGAGATGGGCATGCCTTTCGACCGCACCCGCAACCAGACCGGCGAGCGCTGGGAAATCGGCGCCGCACTCGATCTGTCGCAGAATATCGTGATGAGCCGCGTGAAGAACGGCCCGTTCGAGGCCAACAACACCACCTCCAGCCCGAATTACATGCTCTACAACCGTTCGCTCTCGGAAATCGCCATAGAAGTCGATGACAACGAGTTCGACCAGTTCATCTCTATCCACTCCAACGCTGCGACGGATGGTACCACTGTGAACTATCACCTGTTCATGTACCGTGGCCGCAACGGCAAGGAAAACGTCTACGTTCCCGGCTCATGGGAGATGGCCGAGGCCGCTGCCAAGTACTCTTTCGCCAACCCGCACGCCGCCTGGTCGGTCAAGAGCGTCTACATCAACGGCGACATCGACTTCATGGGCGGTAAGGACTACGTGCCCACCCCCAACGACCGCGGCTATCTCGGCTACCTCGGCGTGATGAAGCACAACGTCCCCGGCTATCTGGTCGAGGGCTATTTCCACACCTATCAGCCGGGCCGTCACCGCGGCATGAACTTCGACGTCGACTTCGTCGAGGGTATCCAGTATGCACGCGGCGTGGCCGAATACTGGGAATTCGCCAACCGTGGCACTACCGGTGAGATCTACGGAATCGTGCGCGATGAGCACGAACGCTTCCGCCACACGCTCTACAACCCCAATCCCGCTACCGACGACCTCTATAAGCCTCTCAATGGCGCCACTGCCGTTCTCTACAAGGGCACTGAAAAGATCGCCGAGTACACCACCGATGAATTCTACAACGGCGCCTTCGTGTTCAAGGGCCTGCAGCCCGGCACCTACACCGTGCAGCTCTCGCACCCCGACTACAAGGAAATCGAGCCTCTCGAGGTCGAGGTGACCGCCGGCGCCACCGCATATACCAAGGCTTTCATGGAGGCTGTTAACTATGAGCCGCCGACAGAGACTTTCTCCAACTATCCCGACCCGTATGCCGGCAACGGAGCTGTTGCTCCCGCCAGCGAGTATGTGGTTGCCAAGGAATATGTCGACGAGGCCATTCCCGCACTCGAAGGTCTGATCGTACGCCGCGCCATCGTTCAGAACGGCAAGATGTACATCCTGGCCTTTGACAAGCCCATGGAATTCGCCGCCAACATTCCCGCCGACGAGCAGGTGAAGGCTACCATCCTGGTTTATGACCTGGCCAAGAAGGAAGTCCTCTCCACCGTATCGACCGAAGGTGCCGAAGGCTCTATCGCCGCTATCAGCGACATCCAGGTGACCGCCGACGGTGTGCTGCTCGCATGCAACGCTACCAAGAACCAGAATTCTTCAAGCGAAATCCAGGACGGCGACGCCGGCCGCGGCACATTCTACATCTACAAGTGGGCCAACGACGAGGCAGGCCTGCCCGCAGGCAACCCCGAAAAGTGGATGTCGACCCAGAGCGCAGGCCTGTGGTACCGCGCATATCCCTCGCGCTTCGCTTTCTCCGGTACATCCACCGATGGCGTGGCCGTAGCGCTTATGCCTACCATCACGGCTCCCAACCACGACATTCGCTCCACCACATTCCGAGTGATCGACGGCGAGCTCCAGGCACCCGTGGATAATCAGACAGGCGCACCGCGTGTGGCTCTCGGCCAGTGCGACGCTTCGATGAATATCCTTGCCTCGCCTTTCGACAACGACTTCGCACTTCTCGTCGACCCCGTCAAGGGTGTTTATGAGTGGAATATGGGCGGACACCTGCAGGACGCTCCTGTCGCAGGCGACCTCCTCAAGGGCATCGACGGCCGCTCGGGCATCTTCAAGTATGCCGGCGCCACCTATGTCGTATCGCCCGTGAACGACGGCACAAACATCACCGGTCTGCAGCTCCTCAACCTGGGCAATGACTTCCAGGGTGTCAGCGCTACCACCATCAAGATGGACGCCGATCTCGCTCCCGTTGAGACAGCTCAGGCTGCCGCAGGTGCCGAAGTTGAAGTCGTACGCGACGAAGTCAGCGGCAACGTCACCTCCGGATGGATCAACTTCTACCTCCTGCGCGACGGCAAGATCACCAAGCTGACCACCAAGAACGTCGAGCAGCCCATCGCCCAGCGCGAGTTCGCCTACGGTCTGATCTCCAATGAGAAGGAAGACCTTTATGAGGTAACCTTCAGCGTCACCGGTGACGCTCCCGCCGCCGAGATCGTGCTGACTCCCGCCGAAAGCGAAGCCGAGGTGATCACCATCCCCGTCGGTGCTGTTGTCAAGGGCGAGAACACCGTCAATGTCATCAAGTCCGAACTCGTTCCCGAAGTGAGGTACAACTGGGCCGTTAAGGTTACATCCAACGGCATATCGCACGCCGGTAAGGTTAAGACCGAGGACAGCGGTCTGCCCGTACGCGGCGGTGTCATCACCATCACCGATCCCGAGCAGCCCTCGTTCGGTTACATCGCCGTAGGCCATGGCAAGAACCAGGGTATCGACATTTATAATCCGGCCGGCGAAAAGGTAGGTGACCGTCTCTTCAAGGGTCACAAGATGTTCGGTGGCGAAAACGGCTCCAACGGCAACTCCAACATCTCTAATCCCTTCCGTGGCCGCGAGCGCCAGGGCAAGGCAGTATTCTCGACATGGGGTGACGCCGGCTACGGCATCGTGGTCGTCGACCCGATCGATCCGGCAGCCGAACCTTTCTCACTGTTCGCAGGTGAGAAGCAGAGCCGTGGTCACTTCCTCTATAACGGAGTGAATATCGGCGGCGGTAACTCGGGCTTTACTTTCGTCAATCCCGACGACGATACCTATGTAATCATGTTCTCTGAAGACCACCAGGGCCTCAACGGCAAGGGCGACACTGAAAACTCGATCGTCCGTTACCACATCGGTACCGGCTGGGAGATCAACGAAGCACCCACCGTACTCGGTTACAAGAATCTGATGGCCAATCAGAACGTAGACCTCTGCACATGGGGCGACGGCGTCTTCGCCGCCCAGATCCGCGAAATCGGCAACAACCAGGCAAGCTGCCCGGCATTCGCCTACATCGCGAATATCACCGGCGAATCATCCGTAGCCTTCACCTCGGCCGACGAAAGCATCGCCGAATCCGTAGGTCACAGCTCTGCCGGTATCGCCTTGAGTGTCGACGGTTCTATACTGGCTGTATCGTATCGCGCCGGCATAGGTATATACTCAGTGAAGTGGACCGACGGCAAGCCCGTTCTGACACATCTCTACAATATTCCCGTAGAGAGCCACATCTGGGCTAACCTCGAATTCGACTACGCAGGCAACCTCCATGCATATCTGGTTGAGAAAGGTTACCGCGAGTATGCTCTCACCGGCGCATCGCCCGAGGTTACAACTCCGGCTCCGGCTTCAAGCTTCATGGCTGGCAAGGTTTCTGTCGACGAGATCGACGCTGCCGACGCAGCAGCCGACACCGACGCGGTTTACTACAACCTGCAGGGCATCCGCGTGGCTGCCGACAGCCTCACTCCCGGTATTTACGTACGCGTAAGCGGTACAGCCACCTCCAAGGTGATCGTCCGCTGATCCGCACCATAACCTGATATCCTGCGGGGCCGACTCATCCGAGCCGGCCCCGCTTATTTTGGTAGCTTCGTCTCTGCCCACTCGG
>CABRGT010000023.1 GCA_902470475.1 uncultured Porphyromonadaceae bacterium
CCACGGCACCGTCTACCGCGCGCTGTCGCAGACGGCAGGGCGGGGCCAGCGCGGCAACTCGTGGGAAGCCGCCCCGGGGCTGAATCTGACATTCTCGCTGCTTCTGCGGCCGCGGACCATCCGGCCGGCGGAAGCTTTCGCCATATCGATGCTGACGTCGCTGTCGATCGCCGACGTGCTGCAGCGGCACCTCGGCCATGAAGTGCTCATCAAATGGCCCAACGACATCTACGTCGGCGACCGCAAGCTCGTCGGAATCCTTATCGAGAACTCTTTTTCGACCCGCATCGACCGCTCCGTCATCGGGGTAGGCATCAACGTGAACCAGCGCGAATTCCTCAGCGACGCGCCCAATCCGGTGTCCATGTATCAGATCGCGGGACACGGATTCGACCTCGACGCGCTGCAGGCCGAGGTTGCCCAGGCGATGACCGACGATTTCGACCGCTACGAGACCGCGCCCGACATAGCCGCTCTGACCGCACGGTACCGCAGCCGCCAGTGGCGTGGAAGCGGAATCCACCGCTGGCACGACAATCTGACCGGCGAAGTGGTTGACGCGGCCATCGCATCGATAGCGCCCGACGGGACGCTCACGCTCGACACGGAGCCGCCGCGCAGCTACGCCTTCAAGGAAATCTCGCCTGTATTCTGATTCACAAAATCTTACTTGGGATCTGGAGTCACAATGACTTTCATGCCCACAAACACCACCTTGCGAAGCTGCTGAAGATCCTCGTTGCGCAGGCGGATGCAACCCTCGCTGTCGCGGGTGCCCATCCGCTCGGGAAAGCAGGTGCCGTGAATGCCGATGCTGCGGCTCATCGGAGTGCGCAGACGGAAGAACCACGGACCATAAGCGCCGCGGCGCTCGCCGGCTCCGTCGTGGAAATCGTGCGTCCAGGCGGATGCGTCCTGAATCTGGCATATCGAGAATGTGCCCTCAGGGGTCTTGCGGTCGCCTGCACGGGTCTTCTGTCCGAGATTCCGTCCCAGGCAAACCGGATAGGCCGCCACGGTGTCACGGCCGTCCATAACATATAGCTGCATGTCGGTCTTGCTCACAAGCAATGATTTTTCGGCCAGGGCAGCGGCGGCGGCAGCCAGAGCCACCAGTGCGCAGGCCAGTCTGCGGAGTGTCATGCGGCAAAGATATGATTTTTTTACGATTCGGCGATAAAAAAATTTACAGACGCGACCACAAAAAGGGCTCAAAGATTGTTAAGGAATAAAAACAAGAGAAAGATATGCAGAACAATTATCTGACACCAATCGTGATCGGCATTTTAGGAATAGTGCTGATCGCCTTCGAGGGCCGCGGCGACCTGATGACCTGGGCAGTGATCGTCGTCGGCATCATGTTCATAGTGCCCGGACTGTATGTGCTCATATCGCAGCTGGCCGCCAAACAGGGCAGGAGCAGTTCGTCGATCATCGCAGCTGTCGGGTGTCTGTGCCTTGGCGCGTGCCTGTGCATCATCCCGCAGGTATTCGTCAGCATCCTCATTTATGTGTTCGCATTCACACTGATTTTCTTCGGAGTTGCCCAGATAGTGCAGGTAGCGGACTTCAAGCTGCCGCTGGGCTTCTACATAGTGCCTGCGCTGGTTGCGATAGCGGGCGTGGTGATGGTATTCATCGGCGCTGAAAAGGACGCCTCGGTGATAGTGCTCATAACCGGCATCTCCATGGTGCTCTACTCGATCAACTCACTTGTCGAGCGCTACCGCATCAATAAGTTTCTCAAGAATTCGGGCGAATCCAGATAAATCAGAAATCCCAAAATTTCAATGTGCGCTTTTATTCAACAGATAAAGGTTGATTCACTGTATTGATTGATTATCGGGCCGGGGCTTGTCGCTTCGGCCTTATAAATTCTAAATCATGGGCCTGTCTCCTATCTTTAAAATGGTTACTGACGCGTGTTGATTAACTCGGTTTTGCTTCATAGGCGCTGGTATTAGTTTAATTAAATTGAACGATAAAGGTTGTTTTGCAATCGCGTTGCAAAGTTATAACATATATTTAAATTTTGCAAGTATTATTGAAAATATTTTTGATAAGCTTCAAATTTTCTTCGCCGCCTCAGAAAAGCAACCCCTGCTGACCGACGCCTCGGGCCGGTTCAGCAAGGGTTGCCGCATTGGTCAGTATCCGCACGTCAGCGCAGCACGGTCCTGGCTGTGTATGAGCCGGCGACTATTATGTAAACACCAGGAGCGGAGGCGGTGACGGAATTACCGCTGCCGACAAGGATGCCCTGGGTGCTGTAAAGCGAAAGCGTGCCTTCGGTGGCCGTCACCGTAAATCCGTCCACGGTATAGCGGGCAGAAACGGCTTCGACCGAACTGACACCGGCAGCAATGGTGCGCACGTAGCCCGACGCATTGTAAAGGCCGCGGTTCACCAGATCGAGATCTTTGGTCTTGCCGCTGTCGCCGCCGGGGTTGAAGATGCACTTCAGCTTCGGAGTCTCCGCGTCGCAGGAGAACGAATATTTGTAGTAGCCGGTCTCGGGGTCGATATTCATAGCGGCACCGGGCCATGTACCACCCGTATAGTTGCGGTTGGCGGCGCCTTCGTCCCATATCCAGGTGCAGACACGTTCCCAGTCCGAGGTGCTGTTGTCGAAATACACGACATAATTACCGTCGGGAGCAGGTACGGGATCGGGGTCGGGTGTTGGATCGGGAACCGGAGTCGGATCAGGGAGGGGGTCAACAGAACCGGTGCGGATCTTGCCCACGGAAGCCATTGCATAAGTGATCACGTCGACATCATCCTTCTCATGCGAAGTCGAGTCGTCCTTGCCGTAGATCTCAAACACCTGATCGACCATCGAAGGGTCGAAGGGGCAACAGTCGATGCCCGACTCGCCGCGGGTACCGATGACGCGGACGCCGAGGCCGTTGTTTTCGAGCCAAGTGCGGTTGATACCCAGCGCCGAGAAAGGTATCTTCATCTCGAAGAACGAATCGTAGGATGTATCGTGGGGCTTGAGACCCTCGACGGGTCCGGCCATCAGGTTGTCGTAGTTGGCCGCGTCGTAGATGTTCTCGATAATCGACGGATCCGACACCAGCGTGGTAGCGTCGGCCCACACGGCGGCAGTGCGCTGGCGCCAGTAATGCGAGGGAGCGAATCCTTCCTTCATTTTATAGGTGATGCCGAGCGCCGAGAAGTCGCGGCATCCCCGGCCATAGTCGGAGTTGCCGGCAGCGTCGACAGCCGTGAACATCGAGGGCTTACCCTGACCCACCTTGGCACTCATGAACAGGAGCCGGTCGGCGTGTACGCCGAATTCCACGCCACTGGCGGCATTGCCCCATATAAAGTTGCCGTCGGCAAGGCGTCCTGTCATGGCGGTGGAGGCCGGATCGAGACTAAGCGCCACAATCATAGGCACATCGCCCACGCGTCCGTAGTCGGTGAGCGGGCCGTCGCCGGGGCGTGCCCAGGTATCGCCGCTGTTGCACATCTGCCAGGCAATGTAGAGGTTGTCATCGTCCCAGGCGGCATATACGGCGTAAAGATCGACGACGCAGTTTTCGTGGGATCCGTGGAAGGCGGTGCACATGTCGTTGGCTCCGCAAGTAGCCACGATCATGTCATCGGTCCAGTCATTGAATTCGCCATCGATCGTGATCGAGGCATACTTGCCGACAGCGTCGGCCGGATTTGTCGAATAATAAGCGCGGGTCTCGACCGCAGGAGCAGTCTGCGCAAAAGCGCCGCAAGCGAGAGCGGCCGCCGAAGCAGCGGCAAACAGTCGTTTCATTTCAGTAAAAAGGTATTAGATAAATGAATAATGTAAGTAAGTAGATTTCACCTGCAAAATTAACAAATTTTCATCACTCCTCCAATAACAGCACCGCGCTCCGGCACTTCAGATGACAAAAAATAACCGAAAAGACACGGCTCTTTCATTTAAGATTTCGTCTCAATCCCAGGAAATGTGTTATTTTCTGAGCCAAAAATGAAAAATAAGATTTTAAGTAGAGATAAACAACTGAAATACAGATACAACAAATTACTCGCTTCGGACTGATGCTGGTAAGGGATGGCATATGCTTTATTTTATCATAAATGAAAGAGGTGTGTTTGTGAGACGAATTTAACATTTAACGCGAGTCCCTGATAAAGAAAGTCCCGCAGGAGCGGGACTTTCAGAAGTTTTCAGGAGTGTCGGTGGAGGATCAGCGGACGAGATTCCGGGTGACGGAACCGTCGGAGTATCGGGTCAGGACGATACCGCGGTAAGAGGAGTCAACCGGGCGTCCGTCGAGGCTGTAGCGTCCTGTGACGCGGCTGTCGGGAGTCATAGCGTCGATGATGCCGCTGACGTTGCTGTAGTTGCGGAAGCCGCCCCAGAACTGGTCGGCCTTATAGCTGTCGATGCATCCGTCGGGAACCGATACCATCGCTTTCTGCATGACCGCGGGGGTGAACGACAGGCCCTCAGCCGTGTAATTGATGCGCGGCGGCGTGGTGGCCAGTACTTTTATGTGCCGGATGTTATCGGACAAGTAGAAAGCCAGATGACCTATGTCCGTCGTGCCTGCTCCAATCTCCACATAGCTCAGTGCCGGGCAATTGTGGCAGCAGAACTGCGGAATACTCCCGAGATGGGGAGGAAATACAATGGAGCGGAGACCGGTACATCCGTCAAAGGCAGAGGTTCCGAGTGAGGTGAGTTCTTCGGGAAGCCTGACCTCGGCCAGTGATTCGCAATTCCAGAAAGCACGTGACCCTATGGATGTCACTCCGGAGGGGAAGTCGATGTCGCTCAGGGCGGTGCAGCCGTAGAAGGCGTTATTGCCTATTGTCTCGAGGGTTCCGGGAAGTGTCACTGAAGTGAGGGCGGTGCAGCCGTAGAACGTATCCTCGGGAATGGCTGTCAGGTCGGCGTTGATGACCACGGAGTTGAGTTCCGTACAGTTGACGAAAGCCTTTGGTGCGACGGCCGACACAATGTATTCCTGGTCGCCGACGGTGACCGTTGCGGGGATGCGGATGTCGCCCTTGGCATTGAGCCAGCTGTTGATGGTGATGGAGGAGCCGTCCTCGTTGATGGAGTACATCACGTCGGGACCGAGAGAGCTTGATATCTCGGCGCGGAGGTTGGTGAATTCACTCCACCCCGGGGCCGCCTTGTATGCATCGAGAGCTGCGGCGGACACGATTACAGTAGCATTCTTGTCTTTGGCGGTAAAGACGTCGGTCCCGAGTGTCGGAGGGGTCATGGCGTTGACGGTTATACGCTGAATGCCGTCCTGCCCCCACTGATTATAGAACGCCTTGTCGCCGATGGATGTCATGGTAGACGGGATCGTGATATCTTTCAGGGGCTCGATGTTGCCGAAGGCGTTGGCACCGACAGCGGTCACACCCTCGGGAATGACGACAGACGCCAGTTCAGTGCCCTGGAACGCGCCGGCGCTGATCTGGGTAATCGCGGCAGGAATATCGAGCGATGTGAGTCCCGAATAGTAGAACGCCTGGTTGCCGATGGATGCCAACCCGGCGGGGAGCTCCACAGATTTCAGCGCGGAGCATCTATAGAAGGCTTGATTGCCGATTTCCGTGACGCCGGCCGGGATTTCCACAGACTCGAGCGCCTCGCAGAAATAGAATGTCCGCGGCTCAATTTTAGTGATGCCGGCAGGCAGGACGATGGATTTAAGACCGGAGCACCCGTCAAATGCCCGCTCGGCGATCTGGGTAACTCCGACCGGTATCGCGATGGATGTAAGGGCCGTGCAAGATACAAAGGCGCCAAACCCGATCTCGGTGAGACTCTCGGGAAGTGAGACGGATGTCAGAGAACTACAACCTGATAATGAATATTTCGCAAGTTTAGTCACACCTTCGGGTATAGTAAGAGAAGTCAGCCCGGTACAGAAGTCGAAAGCGCTCTCTTCTAGTTCAGTAATTGTAGGCGGGAGAGTAATGGTGGTTATTTTTTCGCAAAATAAAAAAGCCTCTGTCCCGATAGTAGTGACTGTGTAGTCTTTGCCATCGATGGTGGCTATGGAGGGAATCACGATTTCACCCGTGAAAGTTTCCTCGCATTTGGTGACGGTGGCGGTGGTGCCGTCGTCGTTAGGTGTAATGGTGAGGCCTTCGGGCACGGGGTCGGCAAACGCCGTCGCGCACGTGAACGCCCCGACAAACATGAGTAGGAATTTTTTCATAAAGAACTGATTTAAGTTGTCTTAATAATGCATGCAAAGTTAAGGAAAACATAGCAAATCACCCCCCCCGATTATTAAAATTACTTAAATTATTTTAATTAAGTGTTAATTACCAATAACAAGTCATGAGTCATGAGAGCCGGTCACTATGCACTGAAGTACATAGTGATGGGTTAAAAGCCCTTCCGGGGCTTGCCCCCCGGTATGGTGACCGGCCCCCCGGCTTGAAAGCCGGGGTTATCCACATGGGATCCCTCCGGGATCCGCCCGCTTTCCCCGCGTGTTAGCTTCCGCGTGGGGGCAGTCTGCGCGAGGTCTTGGAGGCGCGGGCGGATGCTTTGGCCCCGTCCTCTTGAGGCGCGGGCGGATGCTTTGGGCCTGTCCTCTTGAGGCGCAGGCGAGGACGCCTGCTTTCTCTGCTTTGCAGAGCAACTTCATCGGTTGCCCTGAGGCTTCGTCGGTTGGCCTGTGTTGAGCGAGTTTGCGGGTTGGCATGCGGGTGCAAAAAAAGCGGGGCCGGGTGGCTCCGCTTTTTTGTAGTTCGGTTTGTTTGTGTGGTCGTCAGCGGGCGATGAGGAGGAAGTAGTTTTTCTTACCTTTCTGGACGAGGATGTAGCGGTCGTTGAGCAGCATGGCGGGGGAGACGGGGGCGTATGCGTCGGCTACCTTTTCCTTGTTGATCATCAGTCCGCCCTGCTGGGCGAGTTTGCGGAGTTCGCCCTTGGAGGGGAATACGTGTGACTTTTCGACGAGCAGGTCGGCGAGGCCGATGCCGGCGTCGATGTCGGCGCGGTCGACTTCGAATGTGGGTACGCCTTCGAGGACCTGGAGGAGTGTCTGCTCGTCGAGGCGGTGGAGTGCTTCGGCGGCGTTGTTGCTGAAGAGGATCTGGGATGCCTCGACGGCTGCCTCGTAGTCGGCGGCGGAGTGGACCATGGTGGTGATTTCCTTGGCGAGGCGCTTCTGGAGGGGGCGTGCGCCGGGGTTCTGGGCCTGTTCGGCGACGAGAGCCTCGACTTCGTCGCGGGTGAGCTCGGTGAAGATCTTTATGTACTTGGCTGCGTCGTCGTCGCTGACGTTGAGCCAGAACTGGTAGAATCTGTAGGGTGATGTGTAGCGGGGATCGAGCCAGACGTTGCCGCTCTCGGTCTTGCCGAACTTGCCGCCGTCGGCCTTGGTGATGAGGGGGCAGGTGAGGGCGAATGCCTCGCCGCCGAGTGTGCGGCGGATGAGTTCGGTGCCGGTGGTGATGTTGCCCCACTGGTCGGAGCCGCCGAGCTGCAGGCGGCAGTTCTTTTCCTTGTAGAGGTGCAGGAAGTCGTAGCCCTGGCAGAGCTGGTATGAAAATTCGGTGAACGACATGCCCTCGCGGCTTTCGCCGGAGAGTCGCTTCTTGACGGAGTCCTTGGCCATCATGTAGTTGACGGTGATGTGCTTGCCGACGTCGCGGATGAAGTCGAGAAACGAGAATGGTTTCATCCAGTCGTAGTTGTTGACCATCTCGGCGGCGTTGGGGGCGTCGGAGTCGAAGTCGAGGAATTTGGCGAGCTGTGCCTTGATGGCCTGCTGGTTGTGGCGGAGGGTCTCCTCGTCGAGGAGCTTGCGCTCCTGGCTCTTCATGGAGGGGTCGCCGATCATGCCGGTGGCACCGCCGATGAGCGCGATGGGCTTGTGGCCCGAGCGCTGGAAGTGCTTGAGCATCATGACGCCCACGAGGTGGCCTATGTGGAGGGAGTCGGCCGTGGGGTCGATGCCGAGGTAGGCCGTGGTCATTTCTTTTTTCAGCTGTTCCTGGGTTCCGGGCATCATCTGGTGTATCATGCCTCGCCAGGTAAGTTCGTCAATAAAGTCCATTTTACTGATGATATTGTGGAGTTTTTTCTAATGAATACTTAAGGTAGAGTGTCAGAATCCGGTGAATGCGAGGGGGAGGAGGGATTTGACGGAGGGGAGGCGGTAGATGCTGTCGCGTCCGACGAGGAGTACCTCGACGCCTTGTCCGGCCAGGGTCTCGTACTCGAGGAGTGCCTGGCGGCAAGCGCCGCAGGGGGCACATGGCTGTGCGACCTCGAGATCGTCGGTGCCGCGGGCGGCGATGGCGATGATGCGGAACCGGGCGTCGGGGAAGCGCGCCCCGGCGGAGTAGCATGCCGAGCGTTCGGCGCAGGTGCCGGAGGGGAAGGCGCTGTTCTCCTGGTTGGCGCCGCAGACGATCTCGCCGTTGTCGAGCAGGATGGCCGCGCCGACCTTGAAGTGGCTGTAGGGCGCGTAGGAGTTGTGGGTGTACTGACGCGCGAGGTCCACGACTCGGCGCTCGTCGGCGCCGAGCTCGTCGTATGATAGCTCGTCGAGAGCGATGCTGATGTCTTTTCGTGTCATTGTCGGCTCGTTTAGAGGTTTTGGAGTGTGCAAAATTACACTTTATTGCTCAAAAGATAAAATAATCGGTCTAAAATTTTAATATCTGAATAATTTCAGCTATTTTTGCAGCTTGAAAACGCGTCATTAGGCGCATAGAGCTGAAAAATAATAAAAAACCAACGATATCAATGGAAAATAAAGAGATTAAAACCCAGGCGACCGTGCAGCCCGACCAGGCACCGGACATCCTGGCCAAAGCCAAGGCCAACAGCAAACTTATTCTGACCCTCTCGATCTTTATATTCTTCGTGCTGGCAGGCGCCCTGGCCTGGTTCTTCATCAGCCAGAACAATGCAAAGAAGAGCGACGCGAAAGCCGGGCAGGCCGACCTCTACGCCATGAAGGCCGAGCAGTCGATGAGCGCCGCTGACCGCGCGCTGAACGACTCGCTGGCCCTGGAGTACTACAAGGAAGCGGCCGACATGGGCCACAAGAGCGGCAACCGCGCCAAGCTCGAGGTAGCCATCCGCCTGTATCAGAAGGGCGACTATCAGGGTGCGCTCGACTACCTGAAGGACGCTTCGGTGGGCGACAACCTGATCAAGGCCGGCTCGTACACGCTGATGGGCGACTGCTACGTGGGCCTGAAGAACAACGCCGACGCACTGAAGGCCTATGACGACGCCATCAGCGCCGCCGACGAGAATCCGGCCATCGTGCCTCTGGTGCTGATCAAGAAAGCCAACATCTTCCGCGCCGAGAAGAACTACGAGGGCGAATACCTGGCCCTGAAGGAGATTCTCGACAAATATCCCGCCTACGACAACAACACGGCCTTCGACGTGCGCAAGTACTACGAGCGCGCCAAGGCAGCCGCCGGCAAGTAACAGCGGTCGAGCGCAAGCATACGGACAGGCATCAACCGGCGGTCGCAGGCCACGGTTAGTGCCTGTCGCTGTTTTGTCGGCGCGCTTCCGGACATTTCTCTCCAAAATAGCAGCAGATGAAGGAAAATAATCTGAACGATCTCGCCACGCGGCCTGTGGGACGGCTACTGTGGCAATACAGCGTGCCGGCGGTGGTGGGTATGCTGGTAATGGCGCTTTACAATGTGGTGGACCGCGTCTTCATAGGCCAGGTCGTGGGGCCGGAGGCCATAGCGGGTCTGGCGCTGACGTTTCCGCTGATGAATATAACCACGGCCGTGGGTGTGCTGGTGGGTGTGGGCTCATCGACCCGCATCTCCATCATGATGGGCCGGGGCGACAAACCGCGCGCGGGGCTGATCCTGGGCAATGCGGCCACGCTGACGTTCGCCAACGCGGCGGTGTATATAGCGGTGTTCGCCCTGTACATGGATCCGATCCTGCGGGCGTTCGGGGCGGGGGATCTCACTCTTCCCTACGCGCGGACATATATGATGTGGGTGCTGCCTGGGCTGCTGCTGACCAATGTGGCCTTCGGTCTGAACAATGTGCTGCGTGCCACGGGCTATCCGGGCAAGGCCATGTACACGATGCTTATCGGGGCAGGTGTCAACATAGCGCTCGACGCGCTGTTCGTGCTCGTGCTGGACTGGGGCATGGTGGGCGCGGCGATAGCTACCGATATAGCCATGCTGGTGTCGGCCATCTTTGTGGTGGCGCATTTCTTCCGCCCGGGCGTGACGCTGGGCTTCAGCCGCGGCACCTTCGGCCTGCGCGGGCGCGTGATACTCGACATAGTGTCGATCGGCGCGGCTCCGGCGATCGTCAATGCGGCGTCGTGTCTGATCAATGCGCTGATCAACCGGTCGCTGCTCGTGCACGGCGGCGACATGGCCATCGGTGCGGCGGGCATCTTCGTGACGTTCACATCGCTGCTCACGACGGTGATGATCGGCATAAACATGGGCCTGCAGCCTATACTGGGATATAACTACGGGGCCGGGCTGCTTCACCGCCTGCGCAGAGTGATGTGGATAGCGATGGGGGCCGTGACGGTGGTTGCGGCAGCCGGAAGCGCCCTGGGACTGCTGATGCCGGGACACATAGCCCGGGCATTCACGACCGACGATTACCTGATAGGGGTGACGGAGCACTGTCTGCGCACGACGCTGTGGGCGTTCTCGATCGTGGGAATTCCGATCGTCATCACGTGCTTCTTCCAGAGTATCGGTTCGCCTGCGCGGTCGATGTTCCTGAGCCTGACGCGGCAGGTCATCTTCCTGATCCCGCTCATGCTGTGGCTGCCGCAGACGATGGGCGTGACGGGCGTGTGGCTGTCGTTTCCGATATCCGACCTGCTTGCGCTGACGGTGTCGGTGGCCATGTATGTGTATCAGCTGCGCGTCATCGGGCGGGATCAGCGAAGAACCACGGACCGTGGCTCCATGCCGGACCCGGACCGGGACCGCCCGGACCGGAACCTCCGAAAGGACCCGGCTGAGGCCGTGGCCGCGGAGGAGGTGGCGGCCCCATGAAGTTGCCGCCGTTGAGATAGACACCGACCGAGGGGTCGATGCCCGGGCCGGAGTATAGCGACCAGCCCATATCGGCGCAGGCGCTGAGCGCGGCACCGGCCAAGAGGCCGAGGGCGCCGATTGCTATTTTTGCCGAGCGTTTCATAATGACTCCTTTCCGAGGGACGCCGGAGCGTCCCGCTGTATTTAAAACGATCGGACGGGGGGCTTGGTTCGATTTTTTGCGTGTCGGCAAAAAATCCGTAACTTTGTATCCGGACAGCCACTTAAACAGCCAATATCATGAAACGCATTATTCTAACCCTGGTGCTGGCAGCACTTTTCAGTTCGGCGCACGCCTCGTATTCGGTCATCGACACGTGTCTGACCAAGTCTGAAATCTTTCCGGGAACGATCCATACATATAAGGTAGTGGTGCCGGATTCGTATGACCCGGCCACGCCCGCGGCCTTGTATCTGGGACTGGACGGCGTGCTGTGCCGCGCGCCGGAGGTGATCGATTCGCTGATGGAGGCCGGGGTGATGCCTGTGACGGTGAGTGTCTACCTTCAGCCCGGATATATACCGGGGGATTCAGCCACGGTAGCGCGCTATAACCGCAGCAATGAGTTTGATGCCACGGACGGTCGCTTCGCCGCTTTCCTTGACCGCGAGCTGCTGCCGGCGGTCGAGTCGCTTGTCACGCCCGACGGGCGGCGGATACGGTTAACCGGCAATCCGTCGGACCGCATGATATTCGGCCTGAGCAGCGGCGGCATTGCGGCTTTTACGGCCGCGTGGCACCGGCCCGACCTTTTCGGGAAAGTCTACAGCGGCTGCGGCACTTTCGTGCCGATGCGCGGCGGCAACGACATGGAGGCGATCGTGCGCAAGCATGAGCCGCTGCCGCTGAGAGTCTATCTTCAGGACGGGTATTCGGATTCGTGGAACCAGATTTTCGGGTCGTGGTACGAAGCCAACCGGCAGCTGGCCTCCGCGCTCGAATGGGCGGGTTATGACTGCGGGTTCGACTGGGCCGAGGGTGGCCACAGCGTGGTGCGAACGAGCCAGATCTTTCCGCAGGTGATGACGTGGATGTGGCGCGGCCCCGGCGACGAGGTGACAGTGCGCCCGACTGCCAACGGGCTGCTCGCGCAGCTGCTTGCCGAGGGCGGGGAATGGCAGAAGACGGCAGTCCGTGAAGATTTTGCATTGCCGGATGGCCCGGCCGAGGCTCTTTATCCCGACAGTTCGCTGGTGGCTGTGGCCGCACCGGGGAGCAACTATATCGACCAGTATATCATCGGACCCGAAGGCGAGCGCCTTTACGGTCAGCGGTTCTACTGGCTCCACACTTATGACAATGCCGCTCTCGATATTCCTTCGATGGTGTTCGACGGCGACGGCTATCTGTGGGTGATGACGCGGGCCGGGATTCAGATCTGTGACCAGAACGGCCGCGTGCGCGGCATTCTGCGTCTGCCGCCGGATTTCGATGGCGCCCGGGCCACGCTTTCGGTTGCCGACGGAGAGGTAATCATAGCGGACGGAAACGCGGCATATGTCCGCCGTCTCAACGTGAAGGCGCCGTGTGGCCGACGTCCTGCGTCGCAGGGAGCCGCATGATGGATGTATAGACAGATAAATCAAAAGCGCAGCCGGAAGGTTGCGCTTTTGATTATATAACCGGCGGAATGCCGGGAATTTTGGCTTGGCGGGAGTGTGCGTCAGTCGATGGGCTCGTCAGCTTCGTAACCGCCCATTTCGCGGAGAGTGTTCTTGAGCATGGTGTACTGCTGGAAGAGATGGTTGACGGGAACCTCACCCTTGGTGTAGTCGTGCATCGGGCTCTTGAGGAAGAAGCTCAGGAAGCGCTGGATGCCATGACGGCCGGCGCGTGCGGCGAGGTCGCTCAGCAGAACGAGGTCGAGGCACAGAGGAGCGGCGAGGATGGAGTCGCGGCAGAGGAAGTTGATCTTGATCTGCATGGGGTAGCCCATCCAGCCGAAGATGTCGATGTTGTCCCAACCTTCCTTGTTGTCGTTGCGCGGGGGATAGTAGTTGATGCGCACTTTGTGGAAGTAGTCGGTGTAGAGGTCGGGCTGCTCTTCGGGAACGAGGATCGATTCCAGAGTCGAGAGCTTCGAAACTTCCTTGGTGCGGAAGTTGGCGGGCTCGTCGAGCACGAGGCCGTCGCGGTTGCCGAGGATGTTGGTCGAGAACCAGCCGCTCAGGCCGAGGCAGCGGGTGCCGATGATGGGGGCGAAGCCCGATTTAACGAGGGTCTGGCCGGTCTTGAAGTCCTTGCCTGCAATGGGCATGCCGGTCTTCTCGGAGAGTTCCCACATTGCGGGGATGTCGACGGTGGTGTTGGGAGCGCCCATGATGAAGGGAGCGCCTTCCTGAAGTGCTGCGTAAGCGTAGCACATCGAGGGAGCGATGTGTTCCTTGTCGTCGGCCTTCATGGCTTCCTCGAGAGCTGCGAGTGTGCCGTGAACTTTCTCGTCAACGGGAACGTAGACTTCGGTCGAAGCGGCCCAGAGGACAACGACGCGATCGAGACCGTGCTCTTTCTTGAAGTTGCGGATATCTTCGCGGAGCTGCTCGGCCATTTCCCAGCGGGTCTTGCCCTGCATGATGTTCTCGCCGTCGAGGCGCTTTGCGTAGTTGTGGTCGAAAGCGGCCTTGAGGGGCTTGATAGCCTGGAGTTCGTCCTTTACGGGTTCGATGTCTTTTTCCTTGAGGACTTCAGCGTTGATGGCAGCTTCGTAGGCGGTAGCGGGATAAACGTCCCAGGTGGCGAACACGATGTCGTCGAGTTTTGCCATGGGAACGATTTCGTCGTATTTCAGGTATTTTTTGTCGTCACCTTTGCCTACGCGGATCTTGTCGTACTGAGTCATTGAGCCGATAGGCTTTGCGAGACCTTTGCGAGCCATGAGGACGCCGGTCATGAAGGTAGTGGCCACGGCGCCGTTACCGACAACCATTACGCCAAGCTTACCTTCTGCAGGTTTTACTTTGCTTTGAGTCATGATCAAATGTAAGTAATTGGTTAGTTTATTATATTTTCTTTTTTTTCTTTTTCGATTGGTCCGCGTGTGCAGACAATTCAGTGGCCAAAGTTAGAGATAAAATCTGAAATGCAAAAAATAATTTAGTCTAAATTATGTATAATTGTGTGAATAAAACAGCAAATTCGCCCTTATATATAAATATGTGTTAAATTTTCATCTTTCAAGCGCAATTGCTGTTAAGTAATTATAATAACGTTTGAGCTAATTCTTCCAGCGTTGTCGACTTTTCCACCAATAAATTTTCGTCCTTGTCGAGACGCCACTGGCGCCCTTTGATCCAGGCGGTGCTGCATCCCAGTGATCGGGCGGGCCTGATGTCCTTGCTCAGAGAGTCGCCGACGACGAGTACATCCGTTGGGGGCAGGTCCAGCACGACGCAACCGACGGCGAAAATCCGCGGGTCGGGCTTGCGGATGCCTATTACGGCGCTCTCGACGATTCCGCGGAAGTAGCTCCGCAGGTCCATGTCGCGCAGTACGGCATCGATGTTGCCGTAGAAGTTGCTGACGAGTACTATCGGGTAGCGTCCGGCGAGCCGGTCAAGAACCGGGGCGGCTTCGGCGGTGCATGCGCGGGCCGAGGCGTAGCAGTAGTCGGCAACGGCGCTGGCGATCCGTCGCGCGTCCCGGCGGGAGATCAGGCCGGCATCGGCAAGGAAACCGCATTGCAGCGAAGCCTTTTTATGCATCAGACCGGCGAATGTGTCGGTGGCGCTGACGACAAAGTGCGATGCAAGATAGCGCTCGGTCGCGACGTAGGCCGGACGGAATTCGTCGAAGTCCAGTGCTGTGCCTGCGCTGTGGTAGGCGTCGAGCATGATCTCGCTCCAGTGGTCGCCGCGCGAGTCCAGCGTGCCGCCGTAGTCGAAGATTAGTCCTTTGATTTCCGAGTTGTCAGACATGTGACGGAGTGTCGGATGTGACGGTTCAGGCGTTCAGCGCTTCTTCCGCGAACGGGAGTATGTCGACCGATGTGGCGTTGGCGCATATGTACGGCCATGAGAACGTGACGCTCTTGCCGGCACTGTCGACGGTAGAGACGATGTGGGCGCGTTCGTTGCGCAGTGCGCGGCCTACGTAGCGGTTGCCGCCGATTTTGATTTTAACCCAGCTGTCGGTGGGAAATTCGTCGAGTGATGGTTTGTTATTCATTGCAAAAAATAGTCGTGGTATGAGATTCAGGATTTAAGCTTAGCCAGGAATGACCGGCAGATGGATTCGTGGCGTCGCATCATATATATAAGAAGAATGTTGAGCACAGTAAGCTCGAATATGAAATACAGCCATGGCTGGCCGATAAGTATTGTAATGAAAAGAACGATGGACCGCCAGTTGAAAGTCAGGATATTGGTATATTTCATCAGCGGGCGGCTGGCGGCGCGGAAGCGGTCGCGGTAGTCCTGCGGGATGACGCCGTCGGGAAACTTCCGTGCCAGGGCGTGGCGCAGGCGCTGCATCTGCGGAGTCCATGCCTCCTGGTTGACGGTGTACTTGGTGTAAAAAGTCAGGGTGAGCTTCCGCCAGAAATTGCGGCGCCACGACAAGGCGGCGAGACGCTGCTTAAGCTCCGAAGCCGTGTCGAGCTCGCTGCCGTCGGGGCCTTTGACGTGAAAGAGGTGGAACTGGCGGTAATAGTCGGCCATGGCGGCCTGCTTGCCGTGGCAGATGCCCGCAGTGGCGGCGATGGCCCATATGAGCCACGGATGGTCGCCGAAGAATGTCGAGAAATGATTCTCGCGCAGGCAGATTGCTATGTAGATGGTCAGGAACCAGAGGTCGCCGCTCAGACCGTCGAGGATGCGTCCGAGAGGCGAATAGTTGCCCGTGAGGCGTGCGAGCTGGCCGTCGCAGCTGTCGAATGTGTTGGCCCAAATGAGCAGGAGGATGCCGGCTATGTTGATCCAGATGTTGTTGAAATAGAAACATACGCCGGCGCCGACGCCAAGAAAGATCGAGGCGACCGTGACGGCATTCGGAGTAACGCCAATCCTGCGGAAGAGATATGCCCAGGCGAAACCGAGCGGGCGGTAGAATGCCAGATCGATGTTCTCCTCGGTGTCGAACGACTTGAGCGATTTGCGGTACTGTTGTTTCAGATCAACGAACATTTTCTTTTTTATCGGGTGATATATATGCGGTGTAGCGGTCGATGAACCGGCTGAATGCCGGAATATGCATCAGTCCGAACTCGAACACGGCGTAGCCGAGCAGAGTCACGGCAATGCCACCGGCCACATCGAGAATGTAGTGGTGCGATGTATAGACGGCGGTGAACCAGATGCCGAGGCAGATCACGGCCCAGGCCACGCGCATCCACATGGGGCACCGGGCGCGCATCGAGTAGATGAATGCCACGAGCATGTAGGCCGAGTGGAGCGAAGGCATGGCGGCGAAGACGTTGGCGTTGCGGGCATAGAGACCGTTGAAGATGCCGAGGCCCGTAAGGGCGTCGAAGCGGCCGAGGCCGGCTACTTCGCCCGGGGTGCCTTCGATCATTCCGAATCCGTGCGATGCCACGTACCATGGCGGTGCGGCGGGGTGGATGTAATATCCGGCGAAACCGATGAGGTTGACGAGCAGGAATACCAAAGCGAAGTGCAGGTAGGTGCGGCGCTGCCCCTTATAGTAGAGCCACAGGCCGAAGGCAATGGGTACGGGTACCCAGCAGAGGTAGAAGAATCCGGCCAGGAGATCCATCCACTGAGAATTGTGCAGGGCGAAGAATTCGTTGGGCGTGAGGACCGAGGCTTCGCCGACGGTGATGCCGAACAGAGACTTCTCCGTTTCGTAGAGACCCTGAATGTCGACCGGGTTGACCTTGTAGTTGGGCAGCAGGTTCATCCAGTCGTAGCTGATGCCGAAGATGGCGAACGGGGCCAGCGCCACGATGATGCGCCGGCTCTCGGCGTTGGCCAGGAACAGGGCCGTGATGGCGACCGCCATGAAGAAATGCTCGGGACGGAACCCGATGAACAGGCCTGTGACAGCAAGCCACGCTGCGATGCACAGAACCATAGTGGCTGTGTGGCGCCGCGGCGGGAGGTGACGGTTGAGGTAGTCGTTGGCTGTCATTGTTTATTTTTGCTCGAGCTGGCGGCGGCAGTGTCCGATGCGGGCGAAAGCGGTGATATTGGCGAAGACGGCGATAACGGTCATGGCCGTGATGAGGATGATTTCGGCGGTCTCGGCGTCGCCCGTCATGCCTGTGATGCCTGCGGCAAGAGCACCCACGCTGGTGACGACCACGCGTTCGGGGCGCTGCATGAAGCCGATCTTGCACTCGAGGCCGATGCCTTCGGCCCGTGCGCGCACGTAGCTGACCATCACCGAGCCTATCATGGCAAGGAAAGTGATCAGCGCGCCCACGGGCGAACCGGAGCAGAAAAGATAATATGTGATGCCGCCCAGTGTGAGCAGCTCGCAATAGCGGTCGAGCACCGAGTCATAGAGTGCGCCGAAGCGTGAGACCATATTGCCCAGGCGCGCAACCTGTCCGTCGAGCATGTCGAAGAGCGAGAACAGGATGATCACGGCACCGGCGACGGTCACCAGTGTGAACTGGCGGTCGTCGGGAGTGGATCTGTAGCCTGCGACGGCAAAGATGGCGGCGGCCGCCAGATTGCCGAGCAGGCCTATGGTGGTGACGACGTTTGGCGTGACGCCGATGCGGATGAGGAATCGCACGAACGGATTGATGACGCAGTAAATGCCTTGCTGGAGGCCGTCGCGCATGTGCTTGAATGTTGACGTATTGGTAGTTTCCATTACCGTTTTATTTTATTAGGAATGAAAATGTTGACGAATCTGATAGCCCAGGGGTCGAACTTCGACTGGCGGTAAACGAAGTTGCGCTGCAGTACGAAATTCCATGCCAGCGACACAACCAGTGATGCAAACAGGCGGGCGGCGGCGAAGATGCCGTCGGCGGTGAAGCCGAGCGACAGCAGCCAGTCCCACTTCGAGAGCAGCGAGGCCAGCCCGGTGGTGCCGTACATGTTGAGCAACAGGCTTCCGGTCCACACCAGGGCGTACTTGACGCCGACCGACTTCACGGACTGCCCCTTGGCATGGAACGTGAACCGGTAGTTGATGCAGCAATTGACGATGCCGCCCACGACGGCACCGACTGCCACAGACAGATTGGAGCGGTAGAACGGATCGAGAGCCACAAACACGAATGCGTAGAAGAGCATGCTGGTGCCGAGGTCGATCCACGATGCAATCTGCGAGGAAATCGACGAACGGATGAATGTAAACCATCCGCCGCTGTGAAGCACTTTGTCGTAGATTTTCTCTGCCAGTGTCATATCAGTGTCATATAAATTATCACGATCAGGGCGCTGTAGATACCGGCGAGGATATCGTCGGCCATGATGCCCCAGCCTCCGGGAAAGCGCTCCATCTGCCGGACGCCCAGAGGCTTGACTATGTCGAAGAATCGGAAAAGAACCAGTGACAGCGCAGCGCCGGTCCACATCTGCCACATGTGCCACGGATCGGGACAGGAGGCGAAAGCCGACAGCGGCAGCATGGCCAGCCACTGGCCGACTGTCTCGTCGATGACCACGCGCGAGGGATCAGGCCCCCAGTAGCGTTCGGACACGGTGCCTGACCAGGCGCCGGCGAAGGTGAATATCACGGTCAGCGCTGCCAGCACCGCGAACAGGCTCATGGCCGAACCGCAGAGCCACAGGAGCAGAAACCAGACGGCCACTCCGCCGATGGCGCCCATTGTACCGGGTCCCCACGGCCAGTAGCCGCATCCGAGCGAAGTGGCAATCAGACGCGGCAGGAGCGGAAATTTATTGTTATCGGTCGCGGACATGTCAGCTGTTGTGTTTTTTTATTTCGTTGATGACCATCCGGGCTATGACGGGGCCGGCTTCCTGACGGCAAGGCGCGAACGATGGCCAGTCGTTGAAGTCAATGACAGTGATGGAGCCGTCTTCGCCGATGACGCAGTCGCCTCCGTAGATCTTCACGTCCATGACATCGGCCGCCTTGGCGCAGATGGCCTTGAGGCGGTCTTCGTCGAATCCTATGTGGTGCGGGGCGCCGTTGATGGCCTCGTTGCCGTACTTGGAATGGCCGGAGTCGAACGGGAAGAAATGATAGAAGAACGGGGTGCCGGCCACGCCGTAAAATTTTACCAGATCGCCGGTGAGATGGCGGTTGATGACAGCCCTCTTGATGCCGCGGAGGAAGAATTCCTGAAGGATCTCCTGCGCTTCCTGCGCGTGGCGAGCGTAGGCCACGTCCTCGCGGTGCATGGAGTGCTTGTCGCCGCGTTTCACCCAGAAAGATCCGAATCCTGACTTTGCCAGGCGGTCGCGTACGACCTCGTCGGTGTCGACGATGAAGCTTTCGGGGTAGGGTATGCCCGAAGCCATAAGTATGCGTGACATGCGCTCGCGGGTGCAGTTCTCGATTCCGTAACCAGAATTTATCACCAGCCTGCCTTCGTCCTCGAGCTGCTGCAGCAATTCAATGGAGCGGCGCTCGCGGCACATGTTCAGTATGATGCGTTCGCTGACGCTGCCGGCCGCGAACTGGTCTTCGGAGTAGACCTTGACCTCGCAGCCGCGCTTGCGCAACTGCTCGGCCACTACGTTGAAGATGGCGGCATCGTTGCCTATATGATTGGGCGAGAACACGCCTGCCCTCATGATTCCGGCAATTTTTATTTCAGCCATAGCAGGGTAATGATTGGGTTGTTATGATGTTTTCGCTGTGGTGATTGCAAAGTTACATATTTTTGTGAAACCGACAAAATCAAAACTTGCCGGTCAGGATCCGCCGTATGTCATTGAGCTTGGTGAGCGCCTCGAGCGGGGTGAGATTGTTGATGTCGATGCCGAGAATCTCGTCGCGCACCTGGGCCAGGACGGGGTCGTCGAGCTGGAAGAACGACAGCTGCATGCCCGGTGCGTCATCGACGGCCGCCAGGGCGGCACGGGTGTCATCGGGTGCGGCGGGAGCTCCGCCGTCGGGTTCGGAGCGGCGCGTCCCCTGTTCGAGGGTGTGGAGCACCTGCTCGGCCCGGGCCACCACGCTGCGGGGCATTCCGGCCAGACGGGCCACATGGATGCCGAATGAATGTTCGGATCCTCCGGGAGCGAGCTTGCGCAGGAACACGACCTTTCCGTCGATCTCGCGGACGGAAACGTTGACATTCGAGATACGGTCGTGTGTCTTCTCCATCTCGTTGAGCTCGTGGTAGTGGGTGGCGAAGAGTGTCTTGGGGTGCAGTCCGCTGTAGTCGTGGATGTACTCGACGATGGCCCATGCGATGGATATGCCGTCGTAGGTGGATGTGCCGCGGCCGAGTTCGTCGAAGAGGATCAGCGAGCGTTCCGACATGTTGTTGAGGATGGCCGCCGCCTCGTTCATCTCGACCATGAACGTGGATTCGCCCAAGGATATGTTGTCGGACGCGCCCACGCGCGTGAAGATCTTGTCGACGTAGCCGATGCGGGCACTGTCGGCGGCTACGTAGCAGCCGATCTGCGCCATTATGACATTGAGCGCAGTCTGGCGGAGCAGGGCTGACTTACCCGACATGTTGGGGCCGGTGATCATCATGATCTGCGGGCCGGCGTTGTCGAGGCGGATGCTGTTGGATATGTAAGGTTCGCCGGGAGGCAGCTGGCGTTCGATGACCGGGTGTCGGGCCTCGGTGAGGCTGATTTCGAGCGAATCGTCGACCTGCGGGCGACAGTAATGGTTCTCGGCGGCGACGCGAGTGAAGGCGTTGAGCACGTCGAGCCGGGCCAGCAGCGCCGCATCGAGCTGCATGGCAGGTATGTATTCGGTGACAGCCTGTACGAGGCGGTTGTAAATTTCGTTCTGGAGCGATTCAATCCTTTCCTGGGCCGTGAGTATCTTCTCCTCGTATTCCTTGAGTTCCTGGGTGATGTAGCGCTCGGCGTTGACCAGGGTCTGCTTGCGGATCCATTCCTGCGGCACCTTCTCGCGGTGGGTGTTGGTGACCTCGATGTAGTATCCGAAGACATTGTTGAATCCAATCTTGAGCGAGCTGATACCGGTCGCGGCGATTTCGCGGGCCTGGATTTTCAGCAGATAGTCCTTGCCGGAATAGGCGATGGCCCAGAGCTCGTCGAGTTCGTCGCTGACGCCTGACATGATGAAATCGGGGGTGCCGGATTTCGACAGGGGAACGTCGTCGCGAAGCTCGCGGGAGATGCGGTCGGCAGCTGTGGCGCACGGGTTGAGCTGCTCGCCCAGAGCCTGAAGGGCGGGCTCGTCGCTGCGCAGACATATGTCCTTGACGGGCTGTATCATGGCCAGTGCGTTGCGGATCTGCAGCAGTTCGCGTGGCGTGACGCGGGCGGCAGCCACTTTCGACACGAGCCGCTCGAGGTCGCCGACCCGCTGAAGCATGTCGCAGAGGTCGTCGCGGTCGTCGGGCGAGCGGAAGAAAGCGTCGACCACGCTCAGGCGCGCGTTGATAGCTTTCGGATCTTTCAGCGGAAAGAGAAGCCAGCGGTGAAGCAGCCGGGAGCCCATGGGGGTGACCGTGCGGTCGAGCACGCTCATGAGGCTTTTTCCGCCTTCGTCGAGCGGCGCTATGAGTTCGAGGTTGCGCACGGTGAAGCGGTCGAGCCGTACGTAGCGGTCTTCCTCGATGCGGGCTATTGATGTGATGTGGCTCAGGCGCGAGTGCTTGGTGATGTCGAGGTAGTGGAGGATGGCGCCGGCGGCGATGATGGCCTCGGGCATGCCCTGTATGCCGAATCCCTTGAGCGAGGCGACACCGAACTGCGAGCGGAGGCGTTCGCCGGCGGCGTCGGCGGTGAAAATCCAGTCCTCCAGCTCGAACATGAAGTATTTCTCGCTCAGCGCGTCGATGGCGCGCTGGCGGAGTCCGCGCTCCACGAGGACTTCCTTCGGCGCCATATTCGAGATGATCTTATCGACGTAGTCGGCCGATCCCTCGGCGGTAAGAAACTCGCCGGTCGAAATGTCGAGAAAGGCGACGCCTACCTGCGATTTGCCGAAATGCAGGGCGGCGAGGAAGTTGTTTTCCTTGTGCGACAGGACGTTGTCGCTCATGGCGACACCCGGAGTGACAAGTTCCGTGATACCGCGCTTTACGAGGGTCTTTGTCTTTTTCGGATCCTCGAGCTGCTCGCAGATGGCCACGCGCTTGCCGGCACGCACAAGCTTCGGAAGATATGTGTCGAGAGCGTGGTGCGGGAATCCGGCCAGTTCGACGTGCTGGGCGGAGCCGTTGGCACGGCGGGTAAGCGTGATGCCGAGAATCTCGGATGCCGTTATGGCGTCGTCGGAGAATGTCTCGTAGAAGTCGCCGACGCGGAAAAGCAGTATTGCATCGGGATGCTTTTTCTTCATCTCGATGTACTGCTTCATAAGCGGCGTCTCAACGATCTTTTTTGCCATCGGTCAGCGGATTTCGGATTGTTTTCAGGAGAAGCTCTCGGCTATGCGGCCGATTGCCTTGGCCGGTGACACGTTGCGGTAAAGAATATCGTATACGGCCTCGAGGATGGGCATTTCGACGCGGAACTGGGCGTTGATGTCGGTAATGCACTTGGCGGCGTAGTAGCCTTCGGCTGTCTGCTCCATTTCCATGCGGGCGGCGGTCACGGAGTAGCCCTTGCCGATCATCGATCCGAAGTTGTGGTTGCGTGAGAAGCGCGAATAGGCCGTCACGAGCAGGTCGCCCAGATAGACCGAGTCGCAGATCTGGCGCGGGGCCGGTGCGGCTGCGGCGCAGAAGCGCTCCATCTCGCGGATGGCATTGGATATGAGCATGGCCAGGAAGTTGTCGCCGCGCTTCATGCCGTGGATGATACCTGCGGCGATGGCATAGACATTCTTGAGCACGGCGGCATATTCGATGCCTTCGACGTCGGTCGAGGTGATGACGTGCGAGCGTTTCGACACGATCAGGCGACCGAAGTCGGCGGCCAGCGAGCGGTCGTGACATCCTATGGTGAGATAGCTGGGGCGGTCGAGCGCCACTTCCTCGGCGTGGCATGGTCCGGAGATGACCAGCTCGCGGGCTGACGATACGCCGAAGCGGTCGACCATATAGTCGGTGATGAGTTGGTTCTCGTCGGGAACGATGCCCTTGACGGCCGACACTATGATTTTTCCGGCCAGCGGCACGGAGATCTTGTCGGTATGCGACTTGAAATAGGGCGACGGCATGGCCAGCACGAGTACGTCGGCTTCGGAGCATACGGCGTTGATGTCCGACGAGAAGTGAATGCGCGATGTGTCGAAGTTGACGTCGGTCAGGTAGGCGGGGTTGTGGCCGAGACGGAGAAACTCCTCGATGCGGTCGTCGCGGCGCATGTACCATGTGATCGTGTCGCAGTTGTTGAGCAACAGCTTGGCCAGGGCGGTAGCCCATGAACCGCCACCGAGAAGTGCGATGTTGCCGAGTGCAGTCATAATGCTTGCTTTTAAATGAAAAGAGGTTGGTTAAGCTACGGGCGGAGAGAGCTTGACGCGATGTCGCGCCCGCAGACGCCTACAGGCGCTGCGGGGCGGTCGGCTCACTCTGCCGCTGCGGCAGCTGCGGCGTCGATCCATCCCTGGATCTCGGCGGGAGTGGTCTTGAGACCGAGCTTATATTTCTTGTTGACGGCCAGCAGATCCTGGAACAGTTTGCCAGCTACGGCGCCTTTGAGTGCGTCGACGGTGAGTATGCCTGCTTTCTGTACGGGGGCTACCCATTCGGCGGGTACTCCTACAGCCTCGAATGCCTCGGGCTTGTCGCGCTTTTCGACTTTCTCGGGACGCATCTGCGGGAAAAGCAGCACTTCCTGAATTGTGGTCTGGCCGGTCATCAGCATGACGAGGCGGTCCATGCCTATGCCCATGCCCGATGTGGGAGGCATGCCGTATTCGAGGGCGCGGATGAAGTCGCCGTCGATGATCATGGCCTCGTCATCGCCTTTTTCGGCAAGGCGCATCTGCTCGACGAAGCGTTCGTACTGGTCGATGGGGTCGTTGAGCTCGGAGTATGCGTTGGCGAGTTCCTTGCCGTTGACCATGAGTTCGAAGCGTTCGGTAAGCTCGGGATTGTCGCGGTGGCGCTTGGTCAGCGGCGACATCTCGATGGGGTAGTCGGTGATGAAGGTGGGCTGGATGTACTTGCCCTCGCACTTCTCGCCGAATATCTCGTCGATAAGCTTGCCCTTGCCCATCGAGGGATCGACTTCGATCTCAAGTTCCTTGCAGACCTGACGCAGATCGTCCTCGGACATGCCGGTGATGTCGTATCCGGTGTGGTCCTTGATGGCCTGAGCCATGGTGACGCGCGGGAACGGGGCCTTGAACGAGATGACGTTGTCGCCTACTTTCACGGAGTCGGTGCCGTTGACGTCGAGGCAGATCTTCTCGAGCATCTTTTCGGTGAAGTCCATCATCCAGTTGTAGTCCTTGTATGAGACATAGATCTCCATGCAGGTGAATTCGGGGTTGTGCGTGCGGTCCATGCCTTCGTTGCGGAAGTTTTTCGAGAACTCATACACACCTTCGAATCCGCCTACAATCAGGCGCTTTAGGTAGAGCTCGTCGGCGATACGCAGGTAGAGCGGAATGTCGAGGGCGTTGTGGTGGGTGATGAAGGGACGTGCGGCCGCACCGCCCGGGATGGACTGCAGGATCGGAGTCTCCACCTCAATGTAGCCCTTGGAATTGAAGTATTCGCGCATGGAGGTGTAGACTTTCGTGCGCTTCAGGAATATATCCTTGACACCGTCGTTGACCACAAGGTCGACGTAGCGGCGGCGGAAGCGGAGTTCGGGATCGTCGAATGCATCGTATGTGACGCCGTCCTTGACTTTTACGATCGGCAGGGGACGGAGCGATTTGCTCAGTACGGTGAGTTCGGCGGCGTGTACCGAGATCTCGCCCGTCTGGGTACGGAACACATAGCCTTTTACTCCGATGAAGTCGCCGATGTCGAGAAGTTTCTTGAACACAGTGTTGTACAGTTCCTTGTCTTCGCCGGGGCAGATGTCGTCGCGCGAGATATACACCTGGATGCGGCCGTGCGAGTCCTGCAGTTCGACGAACGATGCCTTGCCCATGATGCGTCGGCCCATGATGCGTCCGGCTACCGATACTTCCCGGCGGGGCGCGTCGTCGGTGAACGTGTCTTTGATTTCATCGCTGTAGCCGGTTACGGGAAATTCGGCTGCAGGATAAGGATCAATACCCATTGAGCGCATCGTTTCGAGAGAGTTGCGGCGGATTATCTCCTGTTCGCTAAGTTCAAGAATATTCATTGTGTCTGTGGCGGTTTATTGTCGTTTCTCAAAAATTACCGCAAAGATAGCTGTTTTTTATCGATTTTGCAAGAAGGAGGCCTGCGGACACATTGAATTGTATATGATTTATGGGGCTTTGATCAGGCTCTAAAAGGTGGTCACGACTTTTGGTCGGTCAACGCCCGGTATGTCGATGAAATCAATATTACAAAGATGTTACAAACAAATGTCATTTCGATAAAATTTCACCAGTTGTAACAATGATGTAACAATTTGAAACAATTTTAAATTATTGATAAACAATATAATAAAAATGCAATTTGGGAAATTTTCAGTTGTTAACACTTATTAACATAAAAACTCTTGACAAAAAAATCGGGCGCGCTAATTTTGCCTCAGAAAACAAAAAAAGCCAATAAGAAATTCATCCGAAAAAACGATATAAAACCTCTAAAAATTAAACGTTATGAAGAGCGAAAAATTCCAGTCGAATCTCATGCAGCTCCAGGGCAATCTGCTTAACTTTGCCTATATGCTGACCTCAAACCGCGACGACGCCTACGATCTGCTCCAGGACACGACCCTGAAGGCCCTGGACAATGAAGACAAGTACGCCGAGAACACCAATTTCAAGGGCTGGGTGTTCACGATCATGCGCAACATCTTCATCAACAACTACCGCCGCGGCCAGCGCGCCGCCACGGTGGTGGACACCACCGAAAATCTCTACCACCTGAACCTGTCGCAGGACTCGGGGCTGGAAGCTCCCGAAGAATCGCTGCACGCCGCTGAGATCACCAAGGCCATCGACGAATTTCCCGAGGAATACCGCGTGCCGTTCTCGATGCACGTCGCAGGCTACAAGTACAACGAGATCGCCGACCACATGAATCTGCCGCTCGGCACGGTCAAGAGCCGCATCCACTTCGCCCGCAAGAAATTGCAGACCCGCTTC
>CABRGT010000024.1 GCA_902470475.1 uncultured Porphyromonadaceae bacterium
GAGGAGATTTGATGATTCTTACCTCAAAGTTTTGCACTTCGATCTGGAATCTTCAGTTTTCAGACCTTTCAGGCCCCTTTTCCACCGGTTCATGACGTGCCATCGGCGACGGACAGGACCCGGTGACTATCCGGTCCGTCGCCCCGATTTCGCACGTCCACGGCGCGGCGGACAGCTCAAATGTTGGAAATTTCCGGACAAAAGAATGTCAATTTATCCTGAGGCTGCTACCTTTTTATATTAAAGTTGTTATTTTTGTAACAAGACGTTTTCGACTATGAAAAAGACCTTACTAATCCTACTGATGTCAGCACAGGCATTCGCGACTTCCGCAGCGGCGGCCGCACGGAATGCCTGCGCCGACACAACCGCGGTTGTCGAGGATCTTGCAACAGACACAATTGTAACAATCACAGAGGTCGTATCCACCATTCCTACTGATGGTCTTGACGATCATGATGGCCTCGCCGCCCTCAGAGACCGCGCCACCCCCATAAATCTCAGTTCCGAACTTCCGGCTCCACGCCACGGATGGGTATCGCCCTATTGTCTTCCGTACACCACCCATTCCACCGGCCAGAACTGGCACCGGATGTGGATCAACACCGCCGTGCTGTCCGGCGCCTTCGTAGGCACGCTGTTCGTGCTCGAACTGTTGCCCGAAGACGCCACGGCCTGGAACCGAGCGTCGATCCAGCAGACCCCAATGTTCAAGCGCTGGTGGCGCAACATCTTCTATCTGAATCCCGAATGGGACCACGATAATCCGATCTTCAACTATGTCCTGCACCCCTATGCCGGAGCGGCCTATTTCATGTCGGCACGCTCCTGCGGATTCAGTTTTTGGGGATCGATGCTATATTCGGCGGCAATATCCACCATAGGATGGGAATTCGGCATCGAAGCATTCATGGAGCGGCCCTCGTACCAGGATCTGTTCGTGACCCCGGTGATCGGCAGCCTCATCGGCGAGCTATGCTACCGGGGCAAGCGCACCATCGTCGAACATGGATATGAGATGCTCGGATCGTCGTTCCTGGGACATGCGGCCGCATTTATCCTCGATCCGGTCAACGAAGTCATCGACCTGTTCCGCGGCAATCCGGCACGGGTCGAAGGCGCACGCATCCGCCGTGAGCGTGTATCAGCGTCCTTTGCCATCACGCCCTACAGCCTCCGCCTCGCAATCAACTTCTGATTCTGAATACACCCTGACTGAGCAAAGCCGGAACCGCGCCTGACGCGCGATCCCGGCTTTGCCGTTATTTCATATGAAGATTACTCCCAGGTAAGGTTCCAGATAGCGATGCGGTCGCTGTTGGTCGTCTTGCCCGACGCGCAGGCGTTGACAAACTTGATCTGGAAGTCGCCGGTTATGCCGATATTGTCCAGCACATATTCGTAGGCTGTCTTGGTGGTGAAGCCTTCGAGTGTCACAGTCTCTTCCTTGACGACGCTGCCGCCCTGGATGAACTGGATCTTATATGTACACTTGGTATCGGCAAACGCGAAACCGTAATTATAGGTCAGTTTCTTGATTCCGCCGGAAATCACAGGCGAAATCAGCTCACCCGGAGTCGTGGTCTTGCCGTTGAGGCAGACGGCCAGAGTCGAGCCGCCGCCGATAAAGGCAAAGCGGGGATTCTGCTCGGTGGCACCATCGGCCAGACCGCTCAGGATAGCAGCGTTCACAGCTTCCCAGCCAGTGGCGTTGGTATAAGTGCCATAAGTCGACTTGGGCGTACCGCCGTTGAAGCTGTCGAAGTCACCCTTGTAGTCCGTACCGGGAGTCGGCGGATTTACCTCGCCGTTGCCGTTGATGCTGATCAGGCGGCTGCCGGTGGTAAACTGCGGGGTATTGCCCATGTAGTTGACCAGATCGCCGCTTACCACGACCTCGTCACCGACCTTGAGCTGATCCTCGGAGGTGAACATGTCGCCGTTGAGGTAATAGCCGCGGTAAACCTGAAGGGTCGCGCTGCCGTCGGTGATGGCATAGGTGGCGTTACCGAACGAAGTACTGATCTCGGTGATCGAAGCTACCTTGCCCTTGGCATATGCGGCGAACTTGTCGTCAGCGCCCAGCGACTTGGCCTTGGCCAGTGCGGCGGTCACGTTGAAGGGATCAGCGGCCGTACCGGTACCCTCGGGAGTGCCGGGATTGACAGGAGGATTGGGAGCGCCGTCCATCTTGTAGGCCGTCACGCTCTTGAGACCGGCGATACCGAAGTATTTCTCAAGCGAGCCTTCCAGGCTGACCTGCTTGCCGAGGTTGTCGGGATTATCCTTAAGGTTGAGAGCCGTGCGGATGTCGCCGACGGGAAGCTGTACAGCCACACACTTGTTCTTGTCCGTCTCGTTAGGCGAGGCAGCAATAGCCACACAGGTCGCCACGGTGGTGGGCACGGTTGTTTCGAGCGACGAATTGTTGTCATAGTTGATCACACCCACGATGTAGCCTGTAACCCATGCTGTAGTGCCGGGGTTACCCAATGCGATGACCTGGGTAACATTGTAGGGCTTGGCCTCCGTGCCGTCGCCTTCCTCAGGCTGGACGGGACCGACGTTCTTACCTTCGATGCGGAATTCCGACGAGGTGCCGTTGTTGCCCGTGAGACCGAACGTACCCATATACTCTGCAAACGAGCCGCGGATCACGATCTCCTTGCCCAGGTTGTCGGGATTCTCACGCAGAGCGCCGTATGTCTGCAGATCGGAGCCCTGGGGAAGAGCGAGCACCAGGCATTGTGCCACATCCTTTGTCTCGGGCGTCTGGCCGATGACAAGTGTGTTGCGCAGAGTGGCGTCAGCGCCCCATTCGATGTCCGCGCTCGAGCTTACGGTCTCTACCTCGGGAGCGACCGTACCCACGATGTAACCCTTGACCCATCCGCTGTGGCCCTGACCGTTCACCTCATAAGCGATGGCCTCAAGCACGCTGTAAGGATTATTCTCCGAGCCTTTAGGCACGGTCGGGTCACCCACATTCATGATCGAGTTGGAATCTATCAGAGTCAGCTGCCAGCCACCGGTACCTGCCAGATTCACATAGTAGCCGAGCAGAGCGACCACATCGCACTTGCCTTCGGGCAGCTCCATGTTCCAGAAATTGGCATAGCCGCTGGTGCGGATGTCGAGGGTGTTGCCATCGTTGTCGCGGATCTGCTGTGTCACGCCGCTCGAATGGTAAGTCGAGAGGGTCGGCGTGGTGGCGTTGGGAACGAATTCCACGTTGTTGAAGCGGACCAGGCGGCTCTGCCACTGACGGAGCTCGGCCGGAGTCACGCCCAGATCACTGAAACGCTCCACCGTGGTGGTGTCGACTTTCGACACATCGGGCAGCCCGTTGAGTTCGGCATGACGCGAGAACAGCTCGGGAGCCATGAAAGATGTCTCATAGCCGGGAAGCGATGAATTATAGCTCGGGAAGCCGATCTGCTCCAGGCCGCGGTACTTGCCTGCGTGGAGGCCGGTGAGGTCGACGACGATCTCCTGACCCACGCGGTAGTTAAGATAGAGATTATATGAGTTGATCGAGAAGTTGAGGGCTGCCGTCTCGTCCTGGAGCACCACATACTTGAAGCAGTTGCCCGCATAGTCCGACGAGACCACGCGGCCCTTCACGATCACATGTGTGCCTTCGGTCTTCATTTCCTCGGTCCGTTCGGCCGGATCGGTCGTATACCATTCTTTGGTGTAGACCACATCGCAGTAATTGTTCGAATCGCTCCACATCCACTCCTTGAGCTGCAGCAGCGACGTATTGGCCTCCATGGTGGCCACCGGAATCTGCTCGCCGGCGGTGGGCTCGTCGAAGTGATCCTGGCACGAGGGCATCACGGCGGCGAATGCCACCGCCAGGGCGCCGTAGATATATTTTTTCAGATTTTTCATTGTCTGATTCGGTTAAAGGTTATTGGGCTACCTGTGTGTTGACCAGGTTAAGGTTGCGGATTTCCCATTTATCTGTGGTCTTGCAGCCGTATTTGAAAGCGATCTCGACGGTCTTTCCTGCATACGCAGCCAGCGAAATGCTACCGGAGCTGGCGAACGTCCACGAACCAGACTCAGGCCAGGTCGGAATCGTCAGAGCCGTCCAGGCGGTGGCTCCGGCCTCGCGGATAACGATACCGCACTCTGTGCGAAGGCCATCCTCCTGGAACTTGGCGGCGTGCTCGAATGACAGCGATGCGTCGGAGCCGACAGTCAGCTTCGGCGAGATAGCATATGCATCTTCTGTTGGAGACGGAGTTACTTGATAGAGGGTTCCATTAAGGTAATATTTGCCTTGATATTCCATCCAGGTCCATACTACACTGTTGGTGACGGTCCAGCTCTCAAGGGCCTTCGCATCGCTGTCGCCCAGCAGGGTCAGGCCGCCGGCGGGCTGCTCGGAGCCGCCGCCCTGGCCGTTGATGCTGACAAGACGGCTGCCCTGCGTGAACTGCGGGGTATTGCCCTTGAAGTTCACCAGATCGCCGTAGACCACGACTTCATCGCCGACCTTGAGCTGATCCTCCGAGGTGAACTTGTCGCCATTGAGGTAGTAGCCGCGGTAGACGCTCAGAGTGGCCGAGCCGTCGGTAATGGTATATGTGCAGTTGCCGAACTGTGTACTGAGTTCCGATATTTCCTTGACAATACCCTTGGCATAGGCCGGAACCTTGTCGGTGTCGTTGAGGCCCTTTGCGATGGCGAGCGCAGCCGTCACATTGTAGGGATCGGCGGCAGTGCCTGTTCCTTCGGGCTGGCCTACGGTCGGATCATCGGGATCGGGCGCACCCGCACCGTCGAAATCGATGCAGCCTGCCAGGTCGATCAGAAGAAGCTGCCACGAAGTGCGGTAGCACGAAAGGATACCGACAACGTCGCCCTCGCCGTAAGGCATCTTGTCGTAGGCGAAGTCGGCATAGGAGCTGTTGTAGACAATCATGCGGTTGCCTTCGGCATCGACGATATGACGCGATGTGGTGCTGCCGTTCGAGAAGGGTTCGCCGGCTTCCTGGAATTTCACATTATTGATGCGGACCAGGCGGCTCTGCCACTTGATCTTACCCTCGACCGTGCGGGCGGCCTCCTCCATTTCGGCGATGGTCACCGTGGCGGTATCGAGCTTGCCCGAGAAGAAATCGAGCATCGTGTGGGGGTTGAATTCGGCGTTGGTGATGCGGTTGACACCCGTGCCTTCGAGCTGACCGAGCTGAACCAGTCCGTTATAGCGGCCGATGGCCAGGCCCGACACGTTCACGGCCATGCCCACGCCCATCGGATATACCTTCTCGAGATTGGTGGTGTCGATGCCGATCGTGATGGCGCCGGTTGCGTCCTGCAGCACTACAGTCTTGTAGATATTGCCGGCTTCGGTCGACGACACCACGGTGCCGGCGATCCAGATATCGGAACCGTTGAGCTTGCCGATCTCCGTGCCGTAGGTGTCCTGATCCTGCCAGTACATGGCCTTCAGGTCGGCGATCGTCATGTTGGCCTCGAAACCGGCCGGGTAAGTCGGAACGTCCATCGGCGGACGCTCCCAGTTGTCGGAGCACGACTGCATCGCCGTCGCACCCAGCACTAGAGCGGTGATATATAAGGATATCTTTTTCATCTTTCTATTTTGCTGATTGGGATTAGAAACGGATACCTACGTTGAGGAACGCACGCACGCCCTGTGCATATGTGTAGCGGTTGGGATAGGCGTTGCGGTCGTAGTTCTTGGTATCGAGTCGTCCTTGCTGGTATGCGTAGGTGACGACGTCGCGGTTGTTAAGAATGTTGTTTATATTCAGGTTGATGTTCAGTGTCACCTTGCGGTTGATGTAGATCAGCTTGCCGATCGACACATTCAGCGTGAAAGCGTTCTTCAGCTTGTCCTGGGTCGAGAGCTCGTTGATCTTGGCCTGCAGCTGATCCTTGTCGGGATAGGCGCCCCACAGATCGGGAAGCTTCTCGTGGTAGGCCGGCGACAGGTTCACATAGGCGTCGCCCTGGAACGTGCCGTTAACGTTGAAGAACCACATGCCCGGAGCTGCCCAGTCGATACCGATGTTGGCGGCGTACTGAGGAGTCGAACCCACGTAGTAATTCTTGAGGTAGACGGTCTGTGTCGTGTCGGGATGCAGGCCGTTCTCGAACGTACGTGTACCCTGCGGATTGTTCTTGTACTGATAGCGGGCATAGGTACCGGCGAAGGTCGCTGTCACCGACGGGGTGATTTTGTAGGCCATGCCCAGTTCGACGCCCTTGTATACTTTCTTCACGCCCGAAAGGATGAAGTAGGTGTAGGAGTTGTAGCGGTCATCGTAGAAACCTGTACGCTCGATGCCGTCATCCGACATGGTGGCGAAGGCGGCCAGCGAGCCGCGGAAGCGGCGGTAGTTCCATGTGTAGGCTATGTCGCCTGCCAGGATGCGTTCGGACGATACACCGTCGACCACATCGTTCTTCACGCGGGGCATCAGATAGATGGCGTCGGCCAGAGGGGCGCGGGTCGAGTATTCGGCGTGGCCGATGAAGTAATTATGGCCGTCGAGTTTATAGGTGGCGCCTACCTTGAAGCCCATATTGTCGAACGACTGCCACTTGCCCTTGCCGTACGAAGTCTGCGGGGCGCGGCCGTTGCGCATGTGGCCGTTGCGCTGATACTGGGTGTGCGACACCGACAGGCCGTAGTTGATATCCCAGCGGGGAAGTGTCACGGTATTCTGCAGCCATGCCTTGGCGTTCAGGGCGTAGATGTCGTAGTAATATCCGAACTTGTCGCCCTTGTACACACGGTGGGTATAGGGGTCGGGATAATTGAAGTTGTTGACCAGGTTGTCAGGCGCCAGCGTGATGTCACGGTCGCTGAACGGGTCGATATCAATCCAGAACTCGCCGCCGAGCAGATCGCGGACGGTCTTGTAGTTCTTGGACGATGCATAGCTGACTGCGGCGCCGGCCTGCAGGTTGATATACTGGTTCAGACGGGCGTTCACATAGCTGTTGAGCTTGAAGTTGAGAGTCGTGTTGATGCGGTTCTCGAGGATGTAGCTGGCACCCTGCTGGCGGTCGGCCGGCAAAGTGGCGTTGGCATAGTTGTTGAGCTCGTTGACGCGGTAGAGGTTATCCCAGTTGATCTGCGAGAAGCTCTGATCGTTCTGCCACAGCCATGTGTAGTATTCGCTCTGCTCGGTAGGCTGGTCGTTGTCGTCGAGGTAGTACGACGGCAGATAGCGGTAATAGGTCGGATTGGGATCGTTGGCCTTGTAGTACTGCAGGGCCGAGCGGTTGTAGAAATTGTACGATACGGCAGCGGCAGTGTTGACGGTCGTGGTACCTTTCTTGTACAGCCAGTTCAGCATCGCGGTCGGATCGTAGGTCTCGGTGATGCGGGCCGCGCGTTTCTTGCCCTGGTACCAGCCCCAGTTGGGGTTGTAGAGGTTGTCGTCGAGCAGGTCATACACTTCCTGATATGTGCCGGTGGCGGTAGCGCGCTGCGTCGGGCCGCCCCATGCGGTGAGCACCAGCTGATTGTTGGCGTTTATATACTTCTCAAGCGAGAAGAAGAGGCCGCCCGAATTGTAGAACGTACCGTCGATGACACCTTCCTTCGCATATCGGCCGATAGCGCTCACCGTCAGCGCCCAGCCCTTGCGGTTGAGGCCGGTGGCATAGGTGACCATGCCGCGGAACATGTAGTTGCTGTTTGTGAATGCCAGAGAGCCGTTGAATCCCGTGGCGTAGAGGTCGGTGGTCGTATTGTAGTTCACCGCGCCGCCGATGTCGCCGAAGCCGTAGTTGCTGGCGCCCATGCCCACGGTGGTAGTCTTGTTGCGGAAGGCGCGCGAAGTCATACCCAGCAGCGATGAGAAGTTGAAGCGGCCGCGGATGAGGTCGTTCATCTGCACACCGTTGATATACACCGCCTGATACTGGCTGTCGTAGCCGCGGTAGCGGAAGTACATGGGGCCGAAGTTGTACGATGCAGTGTTGTAGTAGATGTCATCGTTGGAGCCTGTCAGCGCGGCTATGCCCTGGGTATTGTCGTCCTCGTCCTCAAGTACGGCCTCGTCGAACACCAGATCGTCGGCATCGCCATAGTAATCGCTGGTATCGAGCGCAGGCGTCAGGCGCACATGGCCCAGGTCGTTGGCCCCGGCCGTAAGCGTCACGTCGATTCCTGCCGGTTCGTATCCGTCGCAGCTCACCACGACATAATCTGTGCCCGGATTCACCTCGAGGCGGAAGTCGCCGTTGAACCCGGTCATGGTTGCAATCCCCGTACTGCGCAGCGTCACGTATGCGCCGCTGACCGGGTTGCCCGATGTACTGTTAACCACCACGCCCGTAAGGGTCGCGGCCTGAGCCACTATCGGCAACACTGCCGACAGCAAGGCTAATAAGAACAGTTTAATTCTCATGCGGTTTTGTTATTGTTTGATTGTTACGTATTTAGTAGCGTTGTAGGTTTAGGTAGTCAGTAATTTCAGCCCGGCTTGAGGGATTGTCCGGACTTTAGCGGCATCAAAAATACGACTATTCTGATTCTTGACAAAGAGTTATAAATATATTTTACATTTTTTTAACAACGCCTTATCCCAACCCGCCCTTATAGCCCTTAGCGCCCTGAAGGGTCTTGAACTCACAGTCCTTATTAAATTAATGATAAATTATTTCCCTCACTTATATGATAATCGAAAAATTATACGTACCTTTGGGCCGCAAAATGATCTGTATACAAATCAAGTTACAAAAAACTACCATGTTCAAGAAATTACTTGTCACTGCACTGCTTCTCGCCGCATCCGTCCCTGCAATTTTTGCCCAGGGTGGCATGCAGGCAGCCGGCATCGCGTTCTACAACCTCGAAAATCTCTTCGACACCATTCCCAACAACCCTCTGGGACGCGATCTCGAATATACCCCCGGCGGACAGAACCAGTGGGACTCGCGCAAGTACAATAACAAGCTGCATAATCTGGCATATGCCATCTCGCAGTTAACCACAAAGGTGACACCCAAGGGCCCCGCAGTCATCGGCGTCAGCGAAGTCGAGAACCGCGGCGTACTCGAGGATCTCGTCAGCCAGCCCGAACTCAAGCCCTGGAATCTGCAGATCTGCCACCACGACTCGCCCGACCGCCGAGGCATCGACGTGGGCCTGCTCTACAATCCCCGCTTCTTCAAGCTCCAGAACATCACCAACCACCGCCTCACCGCCGTTCCGTTCGCGACCCGCGACCAGATGTGTGTCTCCGGCCTGCTGCTCGGGCAGCCCGTCGCCATCATCGTCAACCACTGGCCGTCGCGCCTGGGCGGACAGGAGCAGTCGTCGCCCAACCGCGAGGCGGCCGCAGCCCTCTGCCTCCAGATAGCCGACTCGCTGTGGCAGGCCGAACCCGACCGCGGCGTCATCATCATGGGCGACCTCAACGACGACCCCATGGACAAATCATGCGCAAAAGTACTCGGAGCCCGCAAGAAAGCCGACGGCATCGAGGCTCACCAGTTCTTCAATCCTTTCTGGAAAATGCTCGACGACGGCATAGGCACCCTCGCCTACAAGAGTTCATGGAACCTCTTCGACCAGATCATCCTTTCGGGCAACCTCGTCAACGAAGATGTCACCGGCCCGCAGAACTGGCACTTCTACAAAGCCATCGTACACAACCACGACTTCCTCAAGGACACCGAAGGCAACCGCCAGGGCTACCCCAAGCGCACCTTCGCATCCGGCTCCTACCTCAACGGCTACAGCGACCACTTCCCCACCGAGGTAATACTCATCCGCAAGGTCGCCCGCTGATCATCTCTGATTCCGGACATACGTCCCGCACAGCGTCCGAAACCTCAACCGCCCCGACTTATCTAATTTTCAATCTATACCCTAATTAAATTTCGTATGAAAAAATTTTTACTTAGCTTAGCCATCGTGCTCGGCATGGGTTCGGCTGCCTCAGCTGCCTCCGTCACCCTGCCCGAAAACGGTACTGACTGGTCCGCGTACACCTGGACCCAGAGTGGCGACGACTTCACCGCCACCATCCAGGGCTACGAGTTCCTTCTCGCCAAGAGTGGCTCGACACAGGCCCTCGTCGCACCCGACAAGTACTCGATCCGCGTTTACGCCAACGCCAAGCTCACCGTCACAGCTCCCGCCGGCACTACTTTTAAGACCGTGACCGTAACCCTCGACAAGAACTCCAAGGCCACCGCTGCAACCGCATCGACCGGCTGGACCGCATCGGCCATCGCCGACAGCAAGGTGACTTTCACTTCGACCACGGCACAGTCGACCATCACTTTTGACGGCGCAGGCAAGCAGCTCCGTGTAGCCACCATTACTTTCAGCGATGAGGCCGGCGAAGGCGGCGACACGCCCGTTGATCCCGGCACAAGCATCGCCAACGCCGAGGAAACCGCCTACACCGTGACCAAGGCCCTCGAGATCCTCGCCGCAGGCAAGGACCTCAACACCGAGGTTTACATCAAGGGCACCGTGAAGTCGGTTACAGAGGTCAGCACCCAGTACGGCAACGCCACCTACGTCATCACCGACGGCACCTCCGACCTCACCGTATTCCGCGGTTACTACCTCGAAGGTGTAAAGTTCACCTCGGCCGACCAGCTCACCGCAGGCATGGAAGTAATCCTCCTCGGCAAGCTCACCACTTATAAAGACGCAGCCCAGGTCAACACAGGCAGCAAGCTCGTCAAGGTTGAAGGCGGCACACCCATCGAGACCGTCGAGGTAGCCGACATCGCCGAGTTCATGGAACTCGCCGCAGGTGCCAAGGCCCGCATCACTTCGCCCGTCCAGGCCGTATGGCAGCACGGCAACTCGCTCTACATCCGCGACGCCAGCGGCACGACCCTCGTCTACGGTAAGCTCACCAACACCTACACCAGCGGCATGACCATCGCTGCCGGCATCGAAGGCTCTGTTGCCGAATATCAGGGTCTCAAGCAGATGGTTCCCGTCGACGCAACCTTTGCAGCAGGTGTCGCCGGCACTGCCATCGAGCCCGAAATCATCCAGATCGAGGAAGTTTCCACCGACCTCGCCTACGCTTACGTTGAATTCAAGGGCGTCACGGTTGCCGCCGTCGAAGGCAACACCCGTACCTTCACCATGACCGATGCTTCCGGTTCCGTCACCCTCTACCAGAACTGGACCGACATCGACATCCCCGTCGGCGACAACCTCAACGTCATCGGCTTCATCGGCGTACACAGCGGCAATGCCCAGGTGCTCGCCGCCAAGGTTACCTCCGCAACCGGCCGCGAAGTAGTGGCCGCTCCCACCTTCAACCCCGCTGCAGGCGCTGTGATGGCCGGTACCCAGGTCACCATCGCCACCGCCACTGAAGGCGCCACCATCTACTACACCCTCGACGGCAGCCAGCCCACCGCAGCATCGGCCGTTTACACCGAACCCATCGAAATCACCGCCGCCACCACTGTCAAAGCTATCGCAGTCAAGGACGGCATGGACGACTCCGCAGTCGCTACCGCCGACTATACCATCAAGAGCGTAGGTCCGATCACCGGCACCACCGCAACATTCAACTTCACCGATCCCTCGACCCTCGACCCCGCCTACGCCAAGAGCGACGCCGTGGCCGACGGCACTACCGGCAACCTCAAGATCGACCTCGAGAACGGCGACATCTTCACCGCCAACGGCATCGTGCTCAACTCGAACGCCTCCGGCAACGTCGCTCGTCTCTACTGCCAGAAGCCCGACACCGACAGCGAAGCATGGTCATTCCGCTTCTACAAGAACAGCATTCTGACCGTTTCCTGCCAGACCGGCTACAAACTCGTTTCGATCACCTTCGAGACTCTGAATGCTTCATCGACCACCGCTCTCGGCAAGTGCACATTCAGCACCGGCACATTCGCCGACAATGTCCTCACCTTCGACCAGGCCGCCGACAAGGCTGCCACCAGCGTAGCTATCACCAACCCGTCGAGCGGCGGTGCGACCGTCAGCCTCAAGGGTATGACTGTAGCCTTCACCGAAGCCAGCGGCATCGCCGACGTTGAGATCGACGAAAACGCTCCCGTTGAATACTACAACCTCCAGGGCGTTCGCATCAATGGCGAACTCACCCCCGGCCTCTACATCCGTCGCCAGGGCAACGCAGCCACCAAGGTTATCGTGAAATAATCATCCTCCGATACCCACATTATTATAAATAGAGACAGGGCCGATCCCGCCACGGGACCGGCCCTGTTCCTGTTTTCCGTCGGCCGCTGTATAAATCACCTCCGACACGACAATAACATCTACCGCCCGATACCACTTCAAAAAAAATGTAAGCATTCCGTTAGATACACTCGATAAATTTTAGTAATTTTGCATTATAATTCAACGATTGTAAACAATTGCAATGGAATTTCCGCCATTTGACTTAGCAAGCGCCGATTGGCTGCTGCCCGCCATAGGTGCCGCAGCCTCACTCATTGCGCTCAGCATTTTCCTGCTGCTGATAATACCGGTAGTCCGGTGCCGGCGGGCCTGCGACACCGCCGATATACGCCCGCAAGTCAGCGGACGCCTCGACGGAGCTTCGGTCATCGTCTACTCCGCCGACGAATACAGCCTCCTCGCCCAACTCCTCCCCCGCCTGCTCGCACAGGAATACGATGCCGAGTTCGAAGTGATCGTAGTCAATGAAGGCGATTCACCGCAAGTGCGCGATGTAGTCGAATCAATGCAGATCTCACACCGCAACCTTTACCTGACCCACACACCCGAAGGCGCCCGCAACCTTAGCCGCAAGAAACTCGCCATAACCCTCGGCGTAAAAGCCGCCCGCTATCCGGTGGTCGTCCTCACCCGCGCAGGCGCCGTGATCGACTCTGACCGGTGGCTCGCATCCATAATGCGCCACTTCTCTCCCGACAACCACACCGAACTCGTCCTCGGATATGCCGCGGCCGCTCCGTACGAGGACACCGGCTGGGGCAGGCGCACCCGATCGTTCGACAACGTGGCCGACTCCACGATATGGCTTTCCGACGCATTGCGCGGACATCCCTGGCGCGGCACTGAGTTCAACCTTGCCTATACACGCGAACTGTTCTTCCGAGTCAAAGGCTTCTCAAGCCATCTCAACCTGCGCGACGGCGACGACGACATCTTCATCAGCTCCATAGCCACAGAAGCCAACACGGCCGTAGAACTCAGCCTCGGATCCATCGTCGAAGTTCCGGGCAACAACACCCGGCGTATCGCGCGCGAACGCCTGCGCCGACGCATGTTCACATCCCGCTTCATCCCCCGCCGCCCGCGGCTGCTCCCCGCTCTCGCATGGATCTGCTACGCGGCGGGCTTCGTCGTTCCGGTCATAGCTGCTGCACTGCCGCCCTATAACCTCGCCACATGGGCCTGCGCCGCGGCTGCTCTTCTGCTATGGTATCCTGCCGGCATGGTATGGATCATGGCCGACCGCGCGCTATGCGGGCGCCGCCTTCTGCTCACACTGCCGTTCCTGGCCGCGACAAGACCGCTGCGCCGATGCGCGGCCGCAATCGCCGCACGGCTGCGGCACAGCAAACGATACACCTGGGAATAACTCTGAATAATCACATATTAACCTTCACAAATCCACCCTGACTGATATGTCTCGCCAATCTTTAGACCAACTCGACCTGAACATCCTCAGAAACCTGTCGCTCAATGCCCGAAAGCCATATCTGGAAATCGCACGCGAGTGCGGCGTTTCCGGAGCCGCCATCCACCAGCGTATCCAGCGCCTGTCGCAGATCGGCATTATCAAAGGCTCGGAATGCCTCATCGACCCCGCGGCCGTCGGATTCGACACATGCGCCTACGTGGGCCTTTATCTCCGCGACCCCTCGCAGTACAATTCCGTTGTGACAGCCCTTGAGAAAATGCCCGAAATCGTCGAGTGCCACTACACGACCGGACAGTACGACATATTCATCAAGCTCTACGCACGCAACAACGACCATCTGCTCCATATCCTGCAGAAAATCCAGGAACTCGGCATGGCCCGCACCGAGACACTCATCTCATTCAAGCAGATCTTCAAGCGCCAGATGCATATCGACGAAAACTGATCCTCTACCATCCTGTCCTCCAGCTAAAATCGCGGCACCGGCCGCCGGCGCTGTATCATTTTTACATTTTTTTGCACCGTCTCTGTCATTTTCGGATACTTCACTGCGTCTTATATACTGAAAACAAATCAGAATATTTCAACTTTGCAGTAAAGACTCATTCCTAATCCTTTGAAAATGACACTACGCGCGTTCCTTGCAGCTCTTACTCTCACTACCGCCGCAGCCGTCCAGGCCTATAACGTCACGGCCACCGTCGTTGACACCGTCGGCGAATCTCTACCATATGTCACCTACCGTATCTACCCCGACTCGGCTACCGTGGCCACCGTATCAGGCACATCCGACGAACTCGGGCAGATCAGCCAGAACATCGCTAAAGCCGGCCCCTACCGGCTCACGCTAAGCTATGTCGGAATGGCCGACAAGTCGGCCGCCTTCACCGTGGGCGACTCCAATGCCAAGGTCGACCTCGGACGCCTGGTCATGACCGACGACGCCCAGCAGCTCGAGAATATCACCGTCACCGCACAGCGCCCCCTGGTAGTCAAGAAAATCGACCGACTCGAGTACGACGTCACCGCCGACCCGGCCACACCGACATCCACGCTCAACGAAATCCTGCGCAAAGTGCCGATGGTCAGCGTCGATCCCGACGGCACCATCAAGGTCAACGGCTCCACCAACTTCAAGATCTACAAGAACGGACGCCCGAGCAACTCGCTCAGCCGCAACGCCAAGGATCTCTTCGCTGCCATGCCCGCATCGATGATCAAGCGTATCGAGGTCATCACCGAACCCGGCGCCGAATACGATGCCGAAGGCACCACCGCCATTCTCAACATCGTCACCGACAGCAAATCATCCGTCAAGGGCGTCCTGGGCAACGTCAGCACCTACTGGACCACAGACCAATCGACCCCGGGCATCAACACCTGGATCACCTCGGAGATCGACAAGGTCACCTTCAACGTCTACGGGGGCTACCAGGGCATCGGCGGCCCACAGACAAAGTCACACTCCGAATCGCGTACCTACTACCCCGACGGCACATCGCGCCGCAACACCGGCGAAAGCCGCGACAAAGGCAACTTCGGATACTTCGGCCTCGACGCATCATATCAGCCAGACACACTCAACCTGTTCACAGCTGAAATCAACGGCTACGCATACGACGCATCTGAGAAAGGCACCGACTTCGAGGCTCTCATGACGACCGACCCCGACGGTATCGAGCAGATACTCGGATCGTACCGCTCGCGCACCGACAACCCCTACTCCCGCTATCTCGACTTCGACGCCGCCGTCAACTTCCAGCACAACACTCACCGCAAGGGCGAAGTCTACACATTCTCCTATCTTATATCACACACCAACCAGAGTTCACACTCGCAGGTCTACTACTCCGACTTCACCGGCTCCGAGCAGCTGCCCTATTCGGCCATCCTCTCCAAGTACGACCTCAGCTTCTACGAGCACACTCTACAGGCCGACTGGTCGCGCCAGCTCGGCATCCACAACCTCGATTTCGGTGTAAAAGGCATCTTCCGCCGCAACCACTCCACCAACGAATTCGAATACGTCGGTATGGGCGACAACGACAATGAATTCCGCCACATCACCGACATAGCAGCCGTCTACGGCCAGTACTCCGTGCGTCTGGGCAAGTTCAATCTCCGTGCCGGTCTCCGGTATGAATTCTCCCACATGAAGGCTTCGTTCCCCGACGGCTCCGCCACCGACTATTCGTCAAACCTCAGCGACCTTGTGCCCAGCGCCGCCGTGTCGTGGTCGATCAATGATGCAAATTCTCTGTCACTCAACTATTCGACCTCGATCAGCCGACCCGGCATCAATTATCTGAACCCGGCCGTAACGATCACACCGACCTCCGTCAGCTTCGGCAACCCCGACCTGGGCAGCGCACGGCGCCAGTCGGCCAAGCTCACCTACATGCTCATCAAGAACAAGGTCAACTTCCAGCTTTCGGCCGACTACGGCCTGGTCAACAACGGTGTAGCCGGCTACAGATATCTTACCGACGACAATATCATCACTTCGACCTACACCAACAACGGCCACGAGCGCCGTCTGACATTCGGCTCCTACGTACAGTGGTCGCCCGACGACAAGACACAGTTCATGTGCCAGGCCCGCGTCTCATATTACCGCGTCTCGCAATTCGGCATGAGCCTCTCGCGATGGGATCCGTACGTCTACGCAAACATCCGGCGCACCCTTCCCTGGAAACTCCAGGCCGGCGCATTCTGCTTCTATCAGCGCGGCGGTATCAACAGCGTCTACCAGTACTGGTCGCAGCCGTTCTCCGGAACATACTACGGCATATCGCTGGGCCGCACCTTCCTCAAGGGCGACCGCCTCAATGTCCGCGCCGAGCTGCTCAACCCCATCTCGCCCAAGTACGCCCGTTTCAGCATCAACACCGTCAACGGCGACTACACAGGCTATTCCAACAGCTACCAACACCGCGGCATACAGGCCCGATTCTCGATCAGCTACCGCTTCGGCTCGCTTCAGGCCCAGGTCAAGAAGACCTCGCGCTCGATCGAGAACGACGACCTCGTCGGCCGCAAGACAGAATAACCGCGTTCTGATGAAAATCCGGTCTCTATACATCGCTTTTATCACATTCTTCGCTGTTGCAGCCGCGGGCTGCAACAGCGATATCTTCATTGACGGGCCCGACGTACCCGACACGCAGTCGGCCACCATCGACGGCGACGGCGGAGAAGCATCTTTTACCATACCCGTCAAGGGGCTCATAAAGTTCGGCTTCGACAATGTCAGCGAATCGAACAGCCGGTACTACAACGCCGCCGGCGAGGCAATCGATCCGGACTCGCCCGCATCGGAAGTAGCCCGCATAGTCCGCGAGAACGACTTTCTGAAAATCGAGATTCTTAAAAATGGCTCGAAACTCACCGTACGGAGCACATGCCTGACGTTTCATAGCGAAGCCCACTGGTCTATCCGCCTCGAATACACTTACGGCACGCGTTTCATCGAGATCGGAGTACGCCCCGGCAAGCCGCTGCTGCTCAGAGATGTCGTTTACGGGGACGGACTGAAGGTCTATGACCGGGCACACGTCACAACCCGACGCTATAATGTAGTCAACGACGCTCCGCTGCCGATGTCCGTCACCATCATGCCGTATATCAACGAGCTGGCGACCATACTCGTAGAGCCCGAAAGGCCCTATTCTTGGGTCGGTAACTACACTCTTACATTGCCGGTGCCGGTTTTCACCGGCGGGGAGTGGATACTTGCCGAGAAGAACGGTATAAGACCCGACACGAAATACAGCTATGAAGGTCCTGACCGCATGACGAAAACCGAAGTCGACGTTCCGGCCCACGCACATGTCAACATCATCACCGACGTGACCTACACCGGCGCCGAAGCCTCCGGCTACATGCTGTTCCACAACGAAATACTCGACCGGCAGATCATTGAAAAATTCAAGGTCAGATCCCTCTATCCCGTCAGCTATGAAATCAGAATCGAAGATGCGAAGTAGGCTTTGCTCCCTCATATTGGTTTTAGCGTGCGCCGGCGCCTCGGCCGACACGATACCGCACATGTTCCGGGAGCCGGTCGAATGGCGTGTCGGGGTCGACATCTCTCCTGCCATTGTTCCGCACACCAACGGTTTCCTACGGGGCAACAATCCCGAGGACAGGGACATTCGCGCCAGCCTCTCCGGCGACATACGCGCCGATTTCAGTTTCTCGCCTGCCACACGCCGGGGCATCCTTTATCCGGGACTCTATCAGGGCGTCGGGATCGGCATCAGATCATTCTTTGCCGGTTCGCTCTTAGGCACGCCCGTGTCGGCATACGTCTATCAGGGCGCGCCGGTTTGCCATATCGGCAGCCGCATGTGGCTCGGCTACGAATGGCAGTTCGGCGCCGCTTTCGGCTGGAAGCATTTCGATACGCGGCCACCCGAAGCCGAGGGCGTAGTCAGCACGTCCGTCACGGCCCACATGGGCATCGGCCTCAGGCTGTATTACAGTCTGTCCGACCGGTGGTCCATGTCGCTCGGCATCGCCGCCAGCCACTTCTCCAACGGCAACACTTCCTGGCCCAATGGCGGCGTCAACACCATCGGCGCCACCGTCGGCATAGCCTATGTCATCAATCCGGCAGAAACAGCCCCGGCCACAGACGAAACACTCGCGACAGAGGCCGACCGCCACGGATGGTTCTATGACCTCACCGCATTCGGGGCATGGCGCAGGCGAGGAGTCTACGTCGGGCCCGACGCCGAGCCGCAGGTCTGCCCCGGCTCGTTCGGCGTCCTCGGTCTCCAGTTCTCACCCTTGTACCGACTCAACCGATGGGCTGCTGTCGGTCCCGGCCTCGACATGCAGTGGGACGAAAGCGCCGGCCTCGCGCCATATTGGGTCGAAGGAAGCTATGGCGACGACATCAAGTTCCGGAAGCCCCCGTTCGGCAAGCAGCTCAGTATCGGCATATCCGTACACGCCGAACTCACCATGCCCATCTTCGCCGTGAACGTCGGCCTCGGCTACGACATCATCAACCCGCGGGGCGACAAAGCCTTCTTCCAGTCGCTCACGCTCAAGACATTCGTCACCGGACACATCTACATCAACACCGGCTACCGTCTCGGCGACTTCAAGGATCCCCAGAATCTGATGCTCGGTCTCGGATACCGCTTTTGAGACGGACGCCAAAATGATTATTACAAAGATTGATTCACCGGAACGATCACTGCAATAATCATTTTTCCCGGAGTCCCGGTGGTGATTTTTGCGGCTTTTTCGGGCTTGCTATTGTCCGGCATACGATTTTTTCGTATTTTTGCCGTTTGAAAGGAATAAAGCATGGAAAAGAAATATAAACGTACACTTGTCACCACCGCTCTCCCCTACGCCAACGGCCCCGTGCACATCGGCCACCTCGCCGGCGTCTACGTCCCGGCCGACATCTACGCCCGCTATCTGCGCCTCAACGGCCGCGACGTAACCCTCGTCGGCGGCAGCGACGAACACGGCGTGCCTATCACCATCAAGGCCAAGAAGGAAGGCGTCACCCCGCAGGACATCGTCGACCGCTACCATAAGATCATCAAGGATTCGATGGAAGAGCTCGGCATATCATTCGACGTCTATTCCCGCACTACCTCCGATATACACTCGGAGACTGCTTCCGAATTCTTCCGCCGCCTCTATGACAAGGGTGTGTTTGTCGAGAAAGACTCCATGCAGCTCTACGATGAGAAAGCCGGACAGTTCCTGGCCGACCGCTACGTCACCGGCGAATGTCCCAACTGCCACGCCCAGGGCGCCTACGGCGACCAGTGCGAGAAGTGCGGCTCGTCGCTCAACGCCACCGACCTGATCAACCCCGTCAGCGCCATCACCGGCACCACGCCCGTCCTGCGGCCTACCCGCCACTGGTATCTGCCGCTCGACAAGTACGAGCAGGCCCTGAGCCGCTGGATTCTCGAAGGCCACAAGGAATGGAAAACCAATGTCTACGGCCAATGTAAGTCGTGGATCGACCTCGGCCTGCAGCCCCGCGCCGTGTCGCGCGACCTCGACTGGGGTGTACCCGTACCCGTCGAAGGCGCGGAGGGCAAGGTCCTCTACGTATGGTTCGACGCTCCCATCGGCTATATCTCCAACACCAAGGAACTTTACCCCGACACCTGGGAACAGTGGTGGAAAAGCGACGACACCCGCATCATCAACTTCATCGGCAAGGACAACATCGTGTTCCACTGCATCGTCTTCCCCGCCATGCTCATGGCCTACGGCGACAACTATCAGCTTCCCGACAACGTTCCCGCCAATGAGTTCCTCAACCTCGAGGGCGACAAGATCTCGACATCGCGCAACTGGGCCGTATGGCTCCACGAATACCTGCGCGACTTCCCCGGCAAGCAGGACGTCCTGCGCTACGTTCTCACGGCCAACGCTCCCGAGACCAAGGACAACGACTTCACCTGGAAGGACTTCCAGACGCGCAACAACAGCGAGCTCGTTGCCATCCTCGGCAACTTCGTCAACCGTGTCACCGTTCTTACCCACAAATACTTCGACGGCATCGTTCCCGAGCCGCTCGAGCGTTCCGCCGAGGATCTGCGCGCCATCACCGATGTCCGTGCGGCCGCCGGCGCACTCTCCGAGGCCATCGAGACATTCCACTTCCGTGAAGGTCTGAAGCAGGCCATGGAGATCGCACGCATCGGCAACCGCTACTTGCAGGAGACCGAGCCCTGGAAACTGGCCAAGACCGACATGCACCGCGTCCGCACCGTAATCTACACCGCCCTGCAGATATGCGGATCTCTCGCCATAGCCTGCGAGCCTTTCATGCCCTTCATGGCCCATGCGCTTGCCGACGACCTCCGTATCGCCGACCTCAGCTGGTCGCGCATAGGCTCCGACGACATCGTGACCGCCGGCACGGCCATCGCTCCCGCACGCCTCATCTTCCAGAAGATCGAGGACGACGCCATCAAGGCGCAGACCGACCGTCTCGACCGCATCAAGGAGGAAAACAAGAAGAACGCATGGAAGCCCGCACCTCAGCTTCCCGACGTCGACTTCGACACATTCTGCAAGAGCGATCTCCGCGTGGCCACAGTCAAGGCCTGCGAGAAGGTGCCCAAGGCCGACCGTCTGCTCAGATTCACACTCGACGACGGATCCGGCACAGACCGCACCATCGTCTCCGGCATCGCCGCATATTATCCCGACCCCGCCGTGCTTGTCGGCCGCCAGGTATGCTTCATCGCCAACCTGCCCCCGCGCAAACTCCGCGGCATCGTATCGCAGGGTATGATCCTCTCGGCCGAAAACGCCGACGGATCACTCTCGCTCATTGCCCCGTCGGCTCCGGTAGCGCCCGGCGCTCAGGTCAAATAACCGTCAATCCAACACTGATCATGGACAAGCCCCGCATCCTTATCATATACACCGGCGGCACAATCGGAATGATTGAAGACCCCGTGTCGAAGGCGCTTACGCCTTTCGATTTCTCGCACCTTATGGAGAATGTGCCCAAGGTGAGGATGCTCGACTACGTGATCGACAACATACAGTTCGCGCCTCCGATCGACTCGTCCGACATGAGCCCCGAACACTGGCGCGACATAGCCGGAAGCATAGCCGACAACTACGACGACTACGACGGATTCGTCGTGCTCCACGGCACCGATACCATGGCCTACACGGCATCGGCTCTCTCATTCATGCTCCGGGGGCTCAGCAAGCCGGTAATCATCACCGGCTCCCAGCTCCCCATCGGCGAGGTCCGCACCGACGGCGAGGAAAACCTGATCACGGCCCTGCAGATCGCCGCCGCTCGCGACGCCGACTCGCGGCCCATGATCCGTGAAGTTGCCATCCTCTTCGAGAACTACCTCTGGCGCGGCAACCGCTCGACCAAGCGGTCAGCCGACCACTTCAACGCCTTCCGGTCGTCCAACTACCCGCATCTGGCCAAGATAGGACTCGGCATCGACTACGACCGCGACGCCCTGGCGCGCCCCGCCCAGGGTCCGCTGAAGCTCGCGCTCGACTTCGACACCAACGTGGCGAGCATCGACCTCTTCCCCGGCCTCAACGAGAGGTCACTGCGGCATCAGCTGGCCACTCCGGGCATCAAGGGTATCGTTCTGCGCACATACGGCGCCGGCAACTCACCCACAGCCCCCTGGTTCATCGACGCGATCCGCGAAGCCATCGGCCGCGGCATCGTCATCCTCAACGTCACGCAGTGCCTCAACGGCTCGGTACACAGCAACCGATACGTCTCCGGCGATCTCCTGGCCAATGCCGGCGTAATCTCCGGCCACGACATCACCTTCGAGGCCGCAATAACCAAGATGATGCACCTCTTCGGCCTGGGCCTCCCGCTTGAAGAAATACGCCGGAGCCTCTCGGAACCAATGGCCGGAGAAATGACCGTCAATAACTGAACCATATATGAGACTCCAGCGCCTGATCCGACACCGACTCCTCGGCATAACACTGCTGGGAATGTTTGCGGCCATGCCCCTGCAGGCCGCTGGTCCTTCGGCGCAGGCTCCGCGCTGGGAAACCGTGCAGACCATCGTCAGCGAGCTTTCCGACGAGACTTTCGACGTAGCCGTGCGCGAGCAGTACATCTACGTATTCTCACCCCAGCCCGTCAGCATCAAGCTGTTCACCATACTGGGGCAGCTTGTGTCGCAGGGATCGCTCCCGGCGGGCACGTCGCGCCTTCGCCTCAATTCGCGCGGCATATACATACTCAAGGCCGGCGACGTCACACGCCGCATCAACATCTGATAGCCATGGAACGAATCAAAGTAAAGATAATCAACCGGTCGGGGCAGCAGCTCCCCGCCTACGAGACACCCTCGGCCGCCGGAATGGACGTCCGCGCCGCCAACACCGAACCCATCGTGCTCAAGCCCCTTCAGCGCGCACTCGTCCCCACCGGACTGCGCGTGCAGCTTCCGCAGGGCCATGAAATGCAACTGAGACCCCGCAGCGGCCTCGCACTGCGTCACGGCATATCGCTGGTCAATACACCGGGGACCGTCGACGCCGACTTCCGCGGCGAAATCGGTGTCATCCTCATAAACCTTTCCGACGAGCCGTTTGTAATAAATCCCGGGGAACGCATCTGCCAGATGGTAATCACCAGCTACACCCACGTCGAGTGGGAGCCGGTCGAAGAACTCGACCGCACTGTCCGTGGCGACGGAGCCTTCGGACACACCGGCACCGACTGACACCTGCATAAGCCCGCCCGCGGTACAGGCCGCCGCTGATCAGGCCATATACATTCATTATGAAACGCATCCCTCTTATCCTTCTGATACTCTGCTGCGCGGCCGCAATCGCCGTAGGAGCCGGCAACAGCCGCGACGCACGCGACGCGCGCGCCCGGCGCGACATGGCTCGGTACATGTTCTACCGCGCCAACGAAGTCATTGCACCTATCTACGGCATGGCCGACACGGCATTCAGCGACGGACTTTACCTGCTCGAAGCCGCCCGCGCGACACACGACCCGAATCTCGATGCGGCAGCAGCCCTCGGGCGCCTCGTACTTACCGTCGATCTCGGCGACTCCGCCGTGCAGGAAAGGGCCTACCGCGACGTCATGGTCCACTACTTCAACTATCCTGAGAATACGTTCGCCGGCGAATTCGTCTCCCGTCTGGCCGGCAACCGCAACGACGTCAGCGCTTTCATCCGCGTCAACCGCGCGATGGCTGCCGCCCACCCCGACCGCACCGACCTGCTGATGGATCTCGTCGACGGCTACAGCGCCGCATATATGCTGGGCGACTCCGTATACCGTGATTCGGCCCTGGCCGTACTCGGGTCGCTCGAGGACCGCCTCGGTCCCGATCCGGCCCTGATCATGCGCTACGCCTGGATCGACCGCGACAATCTCGACACCGCCGCAATAGTCGGCAAGATACGCCAGTTCACACTCTCCCGGCCCACCGACGCGTCGGCACTCTATTACACGGCCCGCATGTACGGACTGTTCGAATTTCCCGACTCAGCCACAAAATACCTCGTCATGGCCTGCGAAGCCGACTCGACTTACGGCCCAGCATATCTGGCTCTCGCCGACGAATATCTCCGACAGGGCGATTCACTGAGCTACGACCGCACCGTTATCGGCGTCATTTCCAGCCCCGAACTCGAATTCGACGACAAGCTGCGCGTGGTGCAGTCATACTTCCAGAACGCCTACACCGACTCGACCCGCACCTCATTCACCGACTCTATATTCAACATTCTCGAGGACCAGCATGCCGGCGAGCCACAGGTCTACCGCCTACATGGAGTCTATTATGCCACCCGCGACGACTATGCGCGCAGCGCCGAATACTTCCGCTACGCACTTGATCTCGACCGCGAGGACACCGACACCTACCAGATGCTCATCGAGGCCCAGCAGAAATCGGGCGACACTCTCGGAGCCATAGCCACAGGTCACATGGCGATCACCAACTGGACCGACAATCTCTACTTCACGCTACTCACGGCCGGCATGGAGATGATGGCCGACCGTCCCGAAGCCGCCCTGGCCACCCTCGATTCGTTCGACGTCTCCGACTTCGTCAATCCCAAGGCCATGTCGTCATACCATCAGTCGCGCGCCGACGCTCTTTACAAACTCGGAATGCCCGACAGCGCCTTCGCCGAGTACGACCGCGCCATCGAACTTGACCCCACCAACAGCATGGCCAAGAACAACGCCGCATATTTCATGGCCTGCTCCGGCATCGATCTCGCCCGCGCTCGCTCGCTCGCCGAGGAAGCCGTCGCCGACGATCCACTCAACCCCACCCTGCTCGACACCTACGCCTGGGTACTCTTCAAGATCAAGGACTACAAGGAAGCCCGCGACCAGATCGAACTGGCCCTCACAGCCTGCGGCATCGACATCGAGGAGACCTCTGAAAAAGCCATCAATCCTAAAAATACCGGCACGGCTGCTCCGACCGGTCCTGCCGATCCGGACGATGACGAAGCCTCGGCCGAAATACTCGACCATGCGGGCGACATCTTCTACATGAACGGTGAGCCCGATCTGGCCGTCCGATTCTGGAAAATGGCCCTCGAGCTCGACCCGGGCAACCAACAGATCCAGAAAAAAATCAAACACCGCGCATATTTCTTCGAATAAACGCAATGCGCCACCAGTCTATGAAACCGTCACGATTCCTGCAATATCCCGCCATCGCGTTACTCACGCTGATCATGGCTTTCGCATCGGGCTGCTCGTCCTCGCGCCGCGCCGCCTCATCAGACCATAACGGCACTCTCCCCCCGGCTAACACCGCCGCCGCACAGATCATACTCGACCAGCTACACACCGACGCCGGTCCCTGGACCGATCTCTACGCACCTTTTTCCCTCAAACTGCGCCGCCCTATGAGTCTCTCGGTCTCCGGCCGCGCCACAATGGTCCGCGGAAAGTCGATCCTGTTCTCGGCCCGCATGCTCGGCATCGAGATCGCGCAGCTCTACATCGACGCCGACTCTGCATGGCTCGTCGACAAGTTCCACAAGCTGGTGTGTGCCGTTCCCACCGGCCGACTCACCGGCCTGAGCGGTCTCACGGTCGGCAATCTGCAGGACCTGCTGCTCGGACGCCCCTTCTTCCCGGGCACTTCCGATCTCACGTCAGCCCTCGGCCGGCTCGCCGTCAGCGAGAACGGGAATTCCGTCGTACTGCGGCCGCGCAAGGCCGACCCGACCGCCGACTGGTCCATGACCCTCGTCTCGGGCCCCGTGCTAGAAGCGGTTGACCTGGCTCTACCCGCAGGGCAACGGCTCGCCCTGCAGTTCTCGCAGCCTGCCGCCACGGCCCACGGATCGTTTCCGTCCGAGATCGACGCTACCGGACAGGCCGGAAAATTCGCCCTTGACGCCACCCTCGGATGGTCGCTCGGCAAAGCACGCTGGGACCAGGGCGACATAAAGCCATGGGCGCCCCCGGCCAACTATCGCCGCATAACTCCCGCCCAGCTCATCGAGACTCTGAAATCCCTCTGACCGGTGCCCGTTTCAACAGCCTCAGCGACCTGAAGACACAATACTCCAACAAGCATGCGCAAGCTTCTCCTGGCATTCATCACCCTGCTGCTCGCCGCCGTCACTTTCGACACCGACGCACGCCGCCGCTCACAACGCGACGTGCGCCGCGACCGTCAGGCCAACCGCGAACAGATCGAACAGACCCGCCGGGAGATCTCCGACAACTCCGCCGAAGTCGGCCGACAGCTCGACCGCCTGCAGTCGATCGAAGCCACCATGGCACTGCGCACCGACTCCATATCGACCCTGCGTACCGTCATAGCCGGTGTCGAAAGCCACATAATAGCACTCGACGACTCCATCCGCACTCTCGACGCTACCACCGCACGCCTCAAGAGCGACTATGGCAACACCCTGCGCCGCATGCGCAGTCGGCGCCAGTCGATGAGCGACCTCGCCTTCATCTTCTCGGCCCACACATTCAGCCAGGCATGGCGCCGTATCCGCTACCTGCGCCAGACATCGGCCGCCAT
>CABRGT010000025.1 GCA_902470475.1 uncultured Porphyromonadaceae bacterium
AAAATATGGGGGCTATTCAGAACGAGGATTTTTGCACTTCGTTATTGAATCTTCCTTGAGCACTCCACTGAGCACAGCCGAGGCCCAAATGAGCGACGGCGGAGCCTGCATGCCCCGCCGCCGTACGCACGGTTTTAAACAACCGCCGGTTTACTTAACGGATATTTTACCGACGAGCGCGCCCTGGCGCAGGATGTAGCATCCGGGGACGAGCGCGTCAAGATCCTTGAATACCCTCACACCGTCGAGGCGGTAGATTTCAAAAGGCTTAGCGAAATCTATTCCTTCTCCACCGACACCGGACACATCATCGATGCCGTCGGGAATTTTCTTGAACTCCACATTCAGCTCATGGGGTTCGGTGACGGCGCCGACAGTGTAGTGGCCCTCGCCGTCGAGCTCGGACGTTATGTCGCGGCCGTCGAGCGTGACTTGGGAGATCAGAATCTCCTCTCCGGGATTGATTGCGATTTCAAGCGGTTGGCCGTCCTCCACGTCAATGCGGGCGGCATCAGCTCCGTTGAGCACCACAGCGCCCAGTTCCCTGTCATAGACAACGGTCACAAGGTGGGCGCCCTCACACTTGATATTGGCGAAATTCTTCCACATCACGGCCTTCTCGTAAACCTCGCGGCTCCCGAGAGGGATGTAAAGCTCTGCCGTGCTGTAGACCTCGTAATTGAACCACTGGCCGTCCGATTCACACACAGGAGGCACAATGGCCTTGGACTCAACGCGCTCAATAGCCGGGCAACCCATGAATGTATTCGTTGCGATATGCTCCAGCGTAGAGGGAAAACTGAGCGATTTCAGACTTTCCTTTCCACCCAAGCGGATATCCGGAATGTCCGTCCATGCCTCCCCGAAAACAACGTTTTCCGGACTGCATTCCGAAAGCCAGTTCGAGTAATCGCCAGAAAGGCCTTTAACAAGCCTATTCAACTTCAAGGTGCTGAATCGGCCGACTCCGATTGACCCCGTGTCCAGCAGAAGCGGAGAGTTGTCGGCGGAAGGGAGTATTTCGATTTCATTGACATTTCCACATCCATAAAACGCACTGGCCCCAACTTCTTTCAATGAAGAGGGTAGTACAAGCCTATCCGGCCCCGCACAATCTTTAAACACCTCATAACCTATAATTTCAAGACCGTCGTTCAGAACAATATCTGATAATGCAGTGCAACCTTGAAAAGCCATTCGGCCGATTTCTTTCAACGATGCGGGGAAATTGACAGTGGTCAATGCATTACATTGATAAAATGCCATAAGTGCTATCTTTTCGACTGTTTCCGGCAAAGTTACGGCCTTCAATTCCGTCATACCGTTGAACAGATTCGAGGGTATTTCCGTCCATACCTCGCCGAAGACAATTTCTTTCGGCGAACATTCCTTGAACGGATCGTTATAGGCATCATGCACTACAACGCGCCCGAGTATTAATTTGTCGACGGTTGCACCCCCAAACGCCTGGCTTTCTACGGTAATTGACGGATTGTCCGTCGACCCGAGGAATTCTACTTCCTTTATATTGCCGCATCCATAGAACGCGCTTGCCCCCACTTTCTTCAATGAAGAAGGAAGCACAAGTTTCTCAGGTCCGGTACAGCCTTTAAAAACATCATGATCTATAATTTCAAGACCATCATTCAGAACAATATCTGATAATGCAGTACAACCCTGAAATGCCATCTGTTCGATTTCCTTCAACGATGCGGGGAAATTGACTGTAGCCAAGGAGTTACATTCATAAAAAGCCATGGATGCTATCTTTTCGACTGTTTCCGGCAAAGTTACGGCCTTCAATTCCGTCATACCGTTGAACAGATTCGAGGGTATTTCCGTCCATACCTCGCCGAAGACAATTTCTTTCGGCGAACATTCCTTGAACGGATCGTTATAGGCATCATGCACTACAACGCGCCCGAGAACCAGCTTGTCGGACGATCCGACGCCGAAGGCTCTGTCACCTACAGTTATTGGTTCATTAAGTGACGACGGGAGAATTTCGATTTCCTTTATATTGCTGTTCCCGGCAAAAGCACCATAGTCTACCTTAGAAACCGTATTCGGGATCACAAGTCGCTCGGGGCCTTTACACCCTTCAAACGCATGATAATAGATAATCTCAAGACCATCATTCAGATGGATTTCGGCAAGCTCCGGACAGGATTTAAATGCGTCGCCTCCGATTTCCTTAAGTGAGCCTGGAAAATTGATTTCGCTAAGGAGATCGCAATAACCGAACGCCTTAATTCCGATTTTTGTTATCGTTTCCGGAAGAGCTACTTTCTGAAGTTCTTTCTTGCCCTCAAGGAAGCTTCCGGGGATTTCCGTCCATAAGTTGCCGAAGGCCACACACCGGGCGTCGAAAGGAAGCTGCGAAGTGTAGATCCTCTCCAGATTCAAGGCATCGAACACATGACCGTCAGGGAACATCGACGCCAGTACAGAATAGCTTCCGGGCTTGAGCGTCAGAGTCTTCAGATTCACAGCATCCTTGAAGGTCTGTGAATTGATATTCGACAGTTCTCCTTCCAATGTAAGACTTCCAAGTTTTCCGGCATCCATTCCCTTGAACAGAAAACCCCTTGCAGGAATAAACGTCATATGGCCGCCAAAGGTTATATCCACGCAGTCGGCCGACGAGCCTATTACAAAATAATCAGTCTGCACACTGGTTGGCCCTCCAAAAGCCAGATTGCGCCCGACATAATACTCCTCTATCGGGCAGTTCTCGAACGGGGAGTGATAGATTATCTGGCCGCCATATTTGTAAGGCTGGCAGCCGAGATAAGTCTCCGAGTCCGCGATGCGCACCGAGCGAAGAGAGGAATAATTATGAAACGCGTTGTAAGTGATTTTATTGACCGGGTAGGTCTTTCCTCCGGAAGTTATGGTTGCCGGGATAGTGAGCGAAGTGATGTTGCGGGAAGTCGCTCCCGTAAGAGTCGCCACACCGTTGCTCACAGAGTAGGTAAGACCGTCCACGGTAACTGCGCCGGATATACCTGCGCAGAATAGCGTAAGCGCAACAAGAATCGCTGCTTTAAAAAAAGTTGCTTTCATATTCTTTTTCTTTTGTTTTTATTGTTTGTCGCCATCTTCATCTTCAATGAGTTCCAGACGCACGGAAGCGTCGAAGACACAATCCCGGACATATGTTTCAAACGTGCCGTAAATACCTGTGCCTATATCCGAGACTCCCCCGCACGGAGTGTAGATACCGGATGCAAGCGGAAGCATAAAAGTAGAGGTAAAATATTGATATTCATAGAACTTTTTTCGGTATACTCCCGATTCGTATTGCGTTTTTGGAACGTAATAGTACTCGAAGACTGAGCGGAGAATCAATTGGATGCGGTCATCATCGCCGGTGTGGTTATGGTCCTTATTGATGCAGTCGTACCCTGTGTTACAATAGAGTTGGGCCTCGAGAAAAGACTTTGTGAAGAAGATCTTATCTCCGTAGTCTTGTGTCTTATCCATCCTGAGCCAGTATTTCACTAATGTGCCGTCATCAAATGAAAGATTTAGAATCTCTTTCGAGGAGTTGACCTCCACATTGATGCCGAGAGTGGTAACAGGAGGGAGCAGCGATGGTTCGCCATCGCAAGAAAGAAAGGTAAGGCGATAGCGCTGCTTTCTTATTTCATCGTCTGTCCGGATGTTTTTTTGTTCACCCATAAAGGTTTTGCCGAAAACCCGGTAATATGGAGCCACATAATAGCCTGTTTTCGGCGACAGACCGGAGAACGTGTAGGTTTTGGAAATGTGCCCATCGGTTTCGCCCGTACTGGAGGTCTGGTGATAGCTTAGCACCTTACTGTTTTCGTCAAGGAGAACCAACCCCTCGTCGGCGCTCACCCCTTCAAGGAAAAAACGCTTTTCCCGCCTGTAGGTGACAACGGCCGAAGTGCTTCCATCACATTCAGCCTTGAAATCAGATATCCCGGGCAAAAGGTGAAGACTTTCGTCAAAAATCGAAACCGAAGGGAATTTATATGAATACTTTCCGAGTTCTTTCCCAAAAATTCTTGCCGCACAATATACTTCCGATTCCACCTCCACTGTGTTATCTACCTCGGGATTGATTATATACAGGTTCTCCGACGAGAGAGACGCACTGGCCGAGAGGGTATATTTCGGAGTTATATTCAGCCCGACGCCCACTGTAGAGCTGTAGAGACCTATCATCACCCCGCACTTAACGCCCGCAGAAATCGAGCCGGAAAGGTCCAGCGTGCCTACGGCCCAAGGGTTGGAGGCCTCTTTTTTGTCATTGTTTTTCACCGACTCCCAACTGCCGGTAGCGTCACTGACGGTATAAGACGCGTTGTATTCCGACGAAAGTTCAAGTTCGCATTTTATTTCTCCGCTTGCCTCGGCCACGAAATAGATATAAAACGTCACCGGCAGGATTACAGGTACTCCTGCGATGGTTCCCTTCACAATAAATCTCATCTGACCGAGGCGTATATTCTTCGTTGCAGACACCTTGCCGCTAACGGTGGTGGTAGCTGAGATGCCTGCGGTCGGTGCAATATCGAAAGCCGTTGTCATCCGGCCTCCTGTCGGCTTATTGATGCGCACTCCCAGATGTTTGAATCCGCAATAAACGCGACCGGAGAAACTCAGGTTGTCCCATGCCGTGCCGTTTGAGGTGGAAATATCGAATGGAATCGACACAATTTTATTGTCAACTCCATATCCGAAAGAAGCTCTCGCCCCGTTTTCCCCGTCGACCAGTTCGTAATCAATCGGATCTCCGTTGTCGTCCACAATATCGACAAGCTCGGCGGAAAGAGTTTCATCATCGGTCGACAGCTCGAAAGACTCGGCAAACTGGCTAAGGTCGGGCGGGGTGCAATGAAGTAGAATTTTATCGTTCCGTTCGACACTATTCACAGTGGCACCAAAACCAAAGGGAAACATCCCGCACGCATCCACAACCATTATCGTACCGACTTCGGGAATTTCCCCGACCGGGACTCCCCCGCGCAGAGTCACCGTCAGTTCCGTCGAATCCGCATTCCATGCCACAGATTCCACATAGTCTGTGAATCTCTCTCCAAACACATTCACTGGTAAGACTGGAGCGTCTTCAATATTTATAGTCGGAACATCTGGTTCCTCAGGCCCGGCGGGCGATTCAGGTTCAGTCTTATCGCATGCACTCAGAAGCGTTGCAAACACTACAGCGGAAAACCACAATAAAAAACGAAGGAATATTCTGTTCATTTTTTCGCGACGTTACTCTCAGGGCTTCCCTCATGAGAAATAATTGATTGGTTATAAATAAAAAAAGCGTGAAAGCCTGTATCCGTTGCTCTCTCCGCTTTTCGAGGCTCTCGCATTGCCCATCCCGGTAGAAAGAGCAACGCCGAAGCCTCACGCCGTATGATATGGCAATGCCTGCTCATCTCTGAGCGGTCAATACAAATCATACCCGAAAGGCATCTACCGTTGCAACATTCCTGACCGGGGTTAGAATTTGCGAGATTCCGAAAAAGCCAAGATATGCGCTTGATAAACGCTCTTTTTATGTATGGCCCTGTCTGACAACAGAACCAAACACCCCTCGCAGTCCCTTTCCGGGCTTCGGAGGGAGTCTGGTGCAAATTTAAAGAATATTTTTCATACGTGCATGATTTTTAAGAAATTTTCAAACAGATTTAGGGTGAAAAGACCCGAAATCCACCCCAATGCGCAAATTGTCTGGATAACGGACGGTAGTTTTCCAATGGATGCGAATACTGCGACCTTTTTCTGTAACCGTCGTTGAGTCGAGCATATTGCCCTGGAACTCGCGATGCTGGAATGAAATTTTGCACCGGTCAAAACGGATGATTTTGAGAGTTGTGAGCAAGCGCATTGCACAAAAAATTTTAGTATATGGGAGTTTTTTTATAACTTTGTGGCTGATTTGAACTTATGCAACAGACCTCAGATGACAGAGCGACAAAGATGGACCGAAATTGAGCACCTGCCCGAATGGGACGAAGAGTTCTATGACGTGTACACGGCCAAGAAATTCGGCAAATGGGTAATGCTCAAGACATTGAAACCCCAATACAAGGACAACGCCGAAATGCAGGAGATGCTCGAGCGCGAATTCGACGTACGCTATAACCTGGCGCACCCCAACATCATCATGATCAACGATATAGAGGATGTTCCGGGTCTCGGTCTATGCATCATCACGGATGACGTATATGGAGATTCACTGCGCAAACTCATCCGCGAACGCAAAGTCACTGCCGAACACGTCGAGAAACTGCGTCATCAGCTCGTCGACGCCATGGAATACATTCAGACCAACCATCTGGCACATCACCCGCTCACGCCGGAGAATATCATATTCACGGAAAACATCGGCAATCTGAAGCTGATCGACGTCGGTTTCGAACAGCGCAAGGCGCTCACTCCCGCCGACACCTCCGACGACATCTACAACTACGGGCTGGTATTGAAGGAAGTACTGGACGCTACCGAACATGAGGACCCTGTCCTGCGCAAGGTGGCCGAACGCAGTCTCGATCCGGATCCGTCGCGCCGCTACCGCGACACCCAGCAGCTGCGCTTCGCGCTGGCAGGACGGCGGTCGAACCGTCTGTACCTGTCGATCATCATCTTCCTGACCATCATGGTACTCCTGCTACTCTGGCTCGCATCGCCATGGGGACCCGCGCCGGAATCAGCGGTCTGAGACGCGCGCCGACACCATATGTTCCGACAACCTATAAATGAACCTGTCATCCGACAACAGAAAAAACTTTACGAACCAAATGTCTGTCACGATAAAAGCCCTGCGTCCCACACGCAAAGAAGTCAAGAACTACGTACGCTTCGGCATCGACCTCTACAAGGGCAACCCTTGCTTCGTGCCGCCACTGGTAGTCGACGAGATCGCCACTCTGACACCCGAGAAGAATCCGGCCTCCGAGCACTGCCGCTCGCAGTTGTTCATGGCCTACCGCGACGGTAAGCCTGTCGGCCGCATAACAGCTCTCATCAATGACCTGGTAAACAACAAGAACGGACGCCATGACATGCGCTTCGGATGGGTCGATTTCATCGATGACGCCGAAGTGGTCGACGCTCTGTTCGAAGCAGCATGCGACTGGGGTCGACAGCAGGGCTGCGACTCTGTCGTGGGACCCATGGGTTTCTCCGACCTCGATCACGAAGGAATGCTCATCGAGGGATTCGACGAGATGGGCACCATGGCCACGATCTACAACTACCCTTACTACAAGGACCACATGGAGCGCATGGGCTTCGTCAAGGACGCCGACTGGGTCGAGTACCGCATCAAAGTACCCGACGCCATACCCGAAAAGCATAAACGCATAGCCGAAATCATCGCCCGCAAGTATGAGCTGCGCACTGTCAAATACACCGACCGCAACAAGCTGCGCGACGACTACGGACAGCCCCTGTTCGAACTGATCAACGAGGCCTATGCCGACCTTTACGGCTATTCGCCCCTCACACCGGCCGAAATCGACCACTACATCAAGGAATATCTGGGCATCCTGCGCCTGGAGGATGTAAGTATCGTCGTCGACAAGGACGACCGCCTTGTGGCCGTAGGCATCTCGATGCCGTCACTGTCCAAGGCGCTCCGCCGCGCCAACGGACGCCTGTTTCCGACCGGCTGGTATCATCTGCTGCGAGCCATCCGCGGCCATGTCGACGTGGTTGACCTGCTGCTGGTGGCCGTACGGCCCGAATACCAGAGCAAGGGCGTGAACGCCCTGCTGTTCGCCGACCTAATTCCGTCATACATAGCCAACGGCTACAAATACGCCGAGTCGAACCTCGAGCTCGAAGGCAACGAGAACGTTCAGCGCCAATGGGAATACTTCGAACGCCGCCAGCACCGCCGCCGCCGTGCATGGCGCCGCCCACTCTGAAACGCGCAACGGACAATTGTAAACTGAAAATCCATAATCAAAGGCTTTTCAAAGCACCCGAATACTTGAGAAGTCTTACCATCAGAAAGAAATGTCAGAAAAATACGACTTCAAGGCGGATCTCACACGCCGAATAAAAGACAACAAAAAGACCCGCTGGATCCGCTTCGGCATCGTGTCGGTCATCTACCTGCTGTGGGTGGCGTGGCTCGGCAACTGGTGGTTTCTGCTCGGCTGGCTGCTCCTGTTCGACATCTACATCACGGGCTTCATACCTTTCACCTGGTGGAAGAAAAGCAAGAACAACGTCACGCGCACACTGATGGGATGGGTCGACGCCATCGTATATGCACTGATACTGGTCTACTTCATCTTCGCCTTCGTAGGACAGAACTATCAGATCCCGTCATCGTCGCTTGAGAAAACTCTGCTTACAGGCGACTATCTGTGGGTCAACAAGATGCTCTACGGGCCCCGCGTGCCTATGACACCCGTCAACTTCCCGCTCGTCCACAACACCCTTCCGATCCTGGAATGCGACAGCTACCTCGACAGCCCCTCGAACTCATACCACCGCCTCAAGGGAGTACGCAACGTAGAGACCGGCGACATAGTCGTGTTCAACTTCCCCGCCGGAGACACCGTCATGACCAAGACCGAGGAATCGGCCGAATATTACTACTACCTGCTCTTCAAGCACGGCCGCGAGTATGTGTACGCCCATCCCGAAATCTTCGGCACGGCGAAATACCGTCCCGTAGACCGACGTCAGAACTTCGTAAAACGCGCCGTAGGTCTTCCCGGCGAACGCATACGCATTTCGGGCGACACCATCTACATCGACGGTCGCCCGCAAGCCTACCCGCAGCACGTACAGTTCACATATCTTTTCACGTCCGACCGCACTTTCGACGAAGATCTGATGCGCGAGCTCGAGATCACGCCCAGCGACCTGACAAAGCTCAATTTCAATGAGATGGAGCGGGCATTCCTTGCCGAGGATCTGCCGTCGGCCACTTCGTCGCACTACATTTACGCCCTGCCCCTGACAGCCGACAACCTCGCCGAGCTCAAGCGTCGCGGCTACATCAACGATGTGGTGAAATTCAACACAGTGTTCCCGACCGTGGGCAGCGAGAACTTCCTCTTTCCGGCCGGTGTAAGCGACAGCTGGACTCTGAGCAACTACGGCGGCGAAAACGGCCTGTGGATTCCGAAGAAAGGAGAGTCGATACCCCTAAATCCCGAGACCTGGGCCATCTACAACCGCTGCATCCGCAACTACGAGGGCCACACCGACGCTTATCTGGACACTGACGGTAAAGTCTACATCGACGGACAGCCGCAGCAGACCTACACTTTCGGCATGGACTACTACTTCATGATGGGCGACAACCGCGATGCCTCGCAGGATTCACGCTTTTGGGGTTTCGTACCCGAGGACCATATAGTCGGTTCGCCGGTGATGGTGCTGGTATCGTTCGACCGCGAACGCAGCCTGTTCAACGGCGGCATCCGCTGGAACCGTATACTGCGCGACGCCAATCCCGACAAATGAGCAGCTCCGAGCCGACATCCGGCTACAGTATGTCGCCGCTGATCCTGTACCCCGAATCGACTGTACTGCTGTCGCCCCGGCTGTTCGCCCCGGTCCTCTACTATGCCGCCATGGCCAGCCACGGCCACGCCGTGGTGGACACGTCGGCCCGCTACGACAAACGGCGCAAGGAAACCCACCGCTACGACATCGCCGACGTGCGTGGTCCTCTCTCGCTGACAGTGCCTGTGCAGCGTCCGCATGCCGGCACCAGGGAAGCCGCGACCACCTGGGCCGACGCTTCCGTCTCGGACCACGGCCAGTGGTGGCACGTTCACCGCGTGACACTCGAAAGCGCCTATGGCCGCACGCCCTACTTTGAGTTCGTGGCCGACCGGTTCGCAGACATCATCAGCCAGCCCGGCCCGGAGCCGCCTTCGGTGCTTGAACTCGCGCGGCGGGCCGACGAGGCCGTGCGGGAATTTCTGGGCATCGACGCCGACGTCGAATGGCAGTCGGCCGCCGGACTGTCCGGCACAGGCACAGTCGATCTGCGGGGAGCGACGTTCACCTCACCGGACATGCCCCCCTACTTTCAGGTCCGCGCCGACACACTCGGATTCATCCCGTCGCTGAGCATCCTCGACCTCATATTCAATCTCGGCCCCGAAGCCGCCATCTACATACGCCGCCTGGCCGAAGCTAACTTTTGACAGCCTTGAGTTGTTATAAAGTAACTGAAGACGTCACCGACCCGACGCCGGAACATAAAAACATAACTTGACATGGAACAGAAACATAAATCGGGCTTTGTTAATATCGTAGGCAATCCCAACGTAGGCAAGTCGACGCTCATGAACGACCTCGTGGGCGAACGCGTGTCGATAATCACCTCGAAGGCGCAGACTACCCGCCACCGCATCATGGGCATCGTCAACACGCCCGAATACCAGATAGTGTTCTCCGACACGCCCGGCGTGCTCCAGCCCAAGTACAAGCTTCAGGAGAGCATGCTGCAGTTCAGCGAAGGCGCCCTGACCGACGCCGACATTCTGCTGTACGTCACCGACGTGGTGGAAGATCCGACCAAGAACGCCGACTTCCTGGCGCGCGTGGCCGCAGAGAAGATCCCCGTGCTGCTTGTCATCAACAAGATCGACCTGCTCAAGGACCAGAAACAGCTCGAGGAGATAGTCGACCGCTGGCACGCCCTGCTCCCGAACGCCGAGATCATACCCGCCTCGGCCAAGGAAGGGTTCAACGTGCAGGCCCTGATGAAGCGCATTGTCGAACTGCTCCCCGAGGGCGAGCCCTATTTCGGCAAGGACGCGCTGACCGACAAACCGGCCCGCTTCTTCGTCACCGAGATAATCCGCGAGAAGATACTGCTCAACTACGACAAGGAAGTGCCCTACTCGGCCGAAGTGATCGTCGAGAAATTCGAGGAAAAGGACAATTCGATCCACATCATGGCCGTGATCTACGTAGAGCGCGACTCGCAGAAGGGAATCCTCATCGGCAAGGGCGGCACCATGCTCAAGCGCGTAGGCACCGAAGCCCGCAAGGACATCGAGACCTTCTTCGGCAAGCGTGTGTACCTGGAGCTGTTCGTAAAGGTCGAACCCAACTGGCGCAACCGCGAAAACAAACTGAAAGCCTTTGGCTACATTGAATAAAAATTAGTAACTTTGCACTCCTGAACCAAGACCACCTATTGATATGCTCGTAGCCATAGTCGGCCGGCCGAATGTCGGCAAATCAACCCTCTTCAACCGCCTCACACAGACCCGCACGGCGATCGTCGACCCGACCGCCGGCACCACCCGCGACCGCCAGTACGGCAAAGTCGACTGGTGCGGCACGGAATTCTCGATCGTCGACACCGGCGGATGGGTTGTCAATTCCGATGACATTTTCGAGGCCGAGATCAACCGTCAGGTCAATCTGGCCATCGAGCAGGCCGACGTGATACTCTTCTGCGTCGACGCCATGAACGGCACCACGGATCTCGATGACCATGTGGCCGAGATCCTGCGCAAGAGCCGCAAGCCCGTCATTCTGGTGGCCAACAAGGTCGACTCCAACGAGTGGCTCTACAACGTGCCCGAATTCTACTCGCTCGGCCTGGGCGACCCGATGCCCGTGTCGGCCATCAACGGCTACGGCACCGGCGATCTGCTCGACCTGGTCGTGAAGGACCTGCCGCAGGACGATCCCGACAAGGCACCCGAACTGGCCGACATACCGAAATTCTGCATCGTCGGCCGCCCGAACGCCGGCAAATCGTCGCTGCTCAACGCCTTCATGGGCGAGGACCGGCACATCGTCACCGACATAGCAGGCACCACCCGCGACTCCATTTATACGCGCTACGAGAAATTCGGTTTCGACTTCTACCTTGTCGACACCGCCGGTATCCGCAAGAAGACAAAGGTCAACGAGGACATCGAATATTACTCTGTCATCCGTTCGATCCGCGCCATCGAGGCCTCGGACGTGTGCATCCTCGTCATCGACGCCACACGCGGCATCGAGGCTCAGGACGTGAACATATTCTCGCTCATTCAGAAGAACCACAAAGGCCTGGTTGTGGTCGTGAACAAGTGGGATATCGCCGCCGACAAGTCGCAGAATTCCATCAAGCATTTCGAGGCTACCATCCGCGAGCGCTTCGCTCCGTTCACCGACTTCCCGGTGATCTTCGCATCGGCTGTCACCAAGCAGCGTATCTACAAGGTTATCGAGACAGCCGTCGAGGTCTACAACAACCGCCGGCGCGTCATCTCCACCTCGGTCCTCAACCGTACCCTTCAGGAAGACATCGCCGCCTTCCCGCCTCCGAGCAACAAGGGCAAGTTCATCAAGATCAAGTACATCACCATGCTCAAGGGCGCGCAGATCCCGACATTCATCTTCTTCTGCAACCTCCCGCAGTGGGTCAAGGAGCCCTACCGACGCTATCTTGAGAACAAGATCCGCGAGCACTGGGACTTCACCGGCTCGCCCATAGCCCTGTATTTCCGCGACAAATCCAAGGAATAACCGCATACAGCGGCGCCTCCCGGCGCCGGGACAACTCCTCACGCGCACACCTGTTGCCTATCCCGCAGAAATTTCGTATCTTTGCGGGTTGTAAAGCATTTTTGGAATATGTCAATCGAAAAAATCATACAGTCTGCTGTAGCTAAAGCAGTTGAAAGCCTCTACGGCGTACAGGCCGACGCATCGTCGATCGTGCCTCAGGCCACGCGCAAGGAATTCGAAGGCAACCTGACCATCGTGGTATTTCCATGGGTGAAAGCGGCCCGCAAGGCCCCCGAAGCCGTCGGTGCCGAAATCGGCCAGTGGCTGGCCGACAACGAACCCGCAGTGGCCCGCTTCAATGTGGTGAAAGGCTTCCTGAACCTGGTCATCGAACCGTCGTTCTGGAACGGCGTCCTGAGCGCCATCGCCGCCGACGCACGCTACGGCTTCCGCGAAGCCACCCCCGAAAGCCCGCTGGTGATGGTCGAATACTCGTCGCCCAACACCAACAAGCCCCTGCACCTGGGCCACGTACGCAACAATCTGCTGGGCTACAGCCTGTCGGAAATTCTGAAAGCCTGCGGCAACCGGGTCGTGAAGACCAACATCGTCAACGACCGCGGCATCCACATATGCAAGTCGATGCTCGCATGGCAGAAGTGGGGCGGAGGAGCCACACCTGAAAGCCGGGGCATGAAGGGCGACCACCTCATCGGAGACTTTTACGTGGCATTCGACAAGCACTTCCGCGCCGAAGTGGCCGATCTGATGGAACAGAAAGGCATCAGCAAGGAAGAAGCCGAGGCTCAGTCGCCACTGATGGCCGAGGCCCGCGAGATGCTGCGCCGCTGGGAAGCCGGCGACCCGGAAGTACGTGCGCTGTGGGAAAAGATGAATTCCTGGGTCTACGCCGGTTTCGACGAGACTTACCGCCGCATGGGAGTCGACTTCGACAAGATATACTATGAGTCGCAGACCTATCTCGAAGGCAAGGATCTGGTGCTCAAAGGCCTTGAAGAAGGCAAGATGTACCGCAGGGACGACGGCTCGGTGTGGGCCGATCTGACCGCCGAAGGGCTCGACCACAAACTGCTGCTGCGCGCCGATGGCACTTCGGTCTACATGACCCAGGACATCGGCACCGCCAAGATGCGCTTCATCGACTATCCGATCGACAAGATGATCTACGTCGTAGGCAATGAACAGAACTATCACTTCCAGGTCCTGTCGCTGCTGCTCGACCGCCTCGGCTTCAAATGGGGCAAGGATCTCGTTCACTTCAGCTACGGCATGGTCGAGCTGCCTTCGGGCAAGATGAAAAGCCGCGAAGGCACAGTCGTCGACGCCGACGACCTGATGGCCGACATGGTGTCCGAAGCACGCCGCGTCAGCGACGAGATGGGCAAGATTCAGGGACTCGACGAGACCGAGAAAGCCGAAGTGGCCGAAATCGTCGGACTGGGCGCCCTGAAATACTTCCTGCTCAAGGTCGATCCGCGCAAGAACATGATGTTCAATCCCGCCGACTCGATCGACTTCAACGGCAACACCGGACCATTCATCCAGTACGCCTATGCCCGCATGAAATCGGTGCTCCGCAAAGCCGAGGAAGCCGGCCACACCATCGGCGACTACTCATCCGCCGTACCCTGCGAGCGCGAGATAACGCTGATACAGCGCCTTGCCGACTTCCCCTCGACCGTGGCCGAAGCCGGACGAAGCTACTCGCCAGCGCTGATCGCCAACTACGCCTACGATCTGGTGAAGGAGTACAACCAGTTCTACCACGACTGCCCGATACTGCGCGAGACCGATCCGGTTCTGCTGTCGCTGCGCCTGGAACTCACGGCAGTCACGGCCCGTACCGTGGCGGCTGCCATGTCGCTGCTTGGCATCCGGGTACCCGAGCGCATGTAATCCATCTGAAATCTCTTAACTCACAAACCAATATACAACAACTATGGATCAGTATTCAAACTATCCCGCACAGAACTCAGCCGGCACCGTGCAGGGCATGGTCGCCTCGGCAATGAAAAAAGTGTACCTGAAGATGACACTGGCCCTGATCGTGACAGGCGTCGTGGCATATGTCTGCGGCACCTCTCCGGTCTTCCAGAATTTCATCATAGCCCACCCCGCCTTCATGTGGATCATGGCCATCGCCTCGATAGGCATCGTACTGGGCGTGTCGGCCGGCATCAACAAGCTGTCGTCGCCGACGGCCACCGGCCTGTTCTATCTCTTCGCCGTGGTCAACGCGCTGTGGCTCGCGCCGATATTCATGGTCTACACCCACGCGTCGATCGCCAAGACATTCTTCATCACCGCCGGCACATTCGGAGCCATGAGTGTCTTCGGCTACACCACGGGCCAGGATCTGAGCAAGATCGGCAACATACTGTTCATGGCCCTGATCGGCCTGATCATCGCATCGCTGGTCAACATCTTCACCCACAGCAGCACTCTCGACTGGATCATCAGCATCGCGGGTGTGATCATTTTCACCGGCCTTACAGCATGGGACACCCAGCAGATCAAGAACATGGCCGCAGTGATGCCCGCCTCGCAGGTAGGCCGTCTGGCCACCCTGGGCGCCCTGTCGCTTTATCTCGACTTCATCAATCTGTTCCTCTACCTGCTCCGTTTCTTCGGTAATTCACGCGATTGAAAGGTACACACAGATACGGCAACGCTTATAGGCAGCTCGTCCTCCTCGGGCTGCCTATATTGATAGGGCAGCTCGGCAACATAGTCGTGGGCTTCGCCGACAATATCATGGTCGGCCGATACTCGACCGAAGCGCTGGCATCGGCCTCGTTCGTCAACAATATGTTCAACGTGGCCATATTCTGCCTGCTGGGCTTCACCTACGGCCTTACGCCGCTGGCCGGCGCTCTGTTCGGCAACGGCCGCCTCGCCGAGACCGGTGCGCTGACACGCCAGGCCGTGAAGCTAAACATAGCATTCGCCGCCGTCGTCACGCTGATCATGACCGTGGTATACTTCAACCTCGACCGCATGGGGCAACCGGCCGAGCTTATGCCGCTTATCAAGCCCTACTACCTGCTGTATCTGACCGGCCTGATTCCGATAGCCGTGTTCAACGTGCTGGCACAGTGGAGCTACGCCATCAACAACACCAGCCTGCCGATGTGGCTCATACTGGGCGCCAACGTTTTCAATATCGGCGGCAACTACGCGCTGATCTACGGCAACCTCGGTGCCCCCGAGCTGGGACTGTTCGGCGCCGGCATCGCCACGTTGGCGGCTCGCATCAGCTGCATGGCCGTGATGATAGCCGTCATGCTGCGCGCACGCCGCTACGCGCCTTACCGCGAAGGGTTCCTGCACCGGGCCGCCCGGCACGACGACAACCGCCTGCTGTGGCGCACAAGCATACCGGTGTCGCTGCAGATGACATTCGAGAGCGGTTCGTTCACGGCAGCCGCCGTGATGACAGGATGGCTCGGCGCCATACCGCTTGCGGCATTCCAGATCATTGTCATCATAGGCACTCTCGGCTTCTGTATCTACTACAGCATCGGCTCGGCCATCACCATCAAGGTCGCCAACGCGGCCGGCACCGGCGACGCGGGAGGCATGCGCCACATGGCCTGGGCCGGATACCATATAATGTTGCTGATGATGACCGTGTCGTCTGTCACATTCGTCGTGGCAGGTCCGGCGCTGATGCGCGCCTTCACCACCGATCCGGCCGTACTCGCCCTGGCCGGCACCCTGCTCTTCCCGCTCGTGCTATATCAGCTCGGCGATGCGACCCAGATTACCTTCGCCAACGCCCTGCGCGGCACCTCGCGTGTGATGCCGATGCTGTGGATCGCTTTCGTCTGCTACGTAGTGGTCGGTATTCCCGCCACATATCTGCTCGGGATTACCGCCGGAATGGGCGTCTACGGCATCATACTGAGCTTTTCGACCAGTCTGTTTCTTGCCGGCGCCCTGTTCCTGATATTCTTCCTCCGCTCAACACGGCTGCACTGACGCAGTGTTGGCTCAAACTATTCTGCCGCAGGCGCGTTATATTAGGTAGATTATTAACTTTCAACTGTTTTTTATGAAGCTTCTGAAATCATTAGCCGTCGCAGCGGCTGCAGCGCTATCGTGCGGGGCAGTCCATGCCCAATACTATCAGATCGCCAACCAGCTTACAGGCCTGATCTCCCCGGCCCTTTCGGGCTCGCTGTCGTATAAGGGTTTCGTCGAAGTCGACGGCATAGGCGGCGTCGGCCCCAACCGCGCCAATTTCATCGGCATAAACACTACACAGGGCTTCCAGTACGCTTCGTGGTTCTACATGGGTGTCGGCATGGGTATCGACGTGGCTATGGCCCGCAATGTGGACTCCGCACGGCCCGACGGAGGTTACTACGGGTTGCACACGGCCAAGACTATGGCCATGCTGCCGCTGTTCTCCGATTTCCGCTTCAATTTCGGACCGTCCAAGGGTATATCAGCCTTTCTCGACGCAAAAATAGGCGCCGCGTGGTTCCTGGGAAACAACTACCTCGGCCTGTACGACCGCTGCATGGGCCACGGCGCGCAGTTCTTCCTGCAGCCGACACTCGGTGTTCGCATACCCGTGTCGGCCAATGACACACGCCATGCCATGAACATAGGCGTGACGTATCGTCTGATCACGTCGAACAACAACTACTCGTGGAACAACAGCACCGCCACTCTCAACGGTTTCGGCGTGTCTATAGCCTACGAATGGTGATTGCCGGACACACGTTCAGGGGCGTGCCCTGGAGGCAAGAATGCGGTGTCCGAGACGGCAATAGAGGCATTTCCGCGGCTCGCAGTACTCACGGCGAAGCTGAATGAGCGCCTGCGATGAAAAAGCGTTGTCGCAGGCCATTCCCGCATCGGTGAAAACGGACACCACGGAATTGTGCTCGGGCTGCAGCCGCTCGAGCAGATCGACTGCGGCCGCACAGTGGCTGTCGGAGCCGCATTGCAGGCCGTAGGCGTAGAGCAGAGGCACCACGGCGTTGATCATAAGGCTACGCAGCGAATCGGCGCTCAGGGCGCGCGGAGCGCATGCCGAGGCGCCCCCGAAGTTGTAGTGGTTGACCCAGTAGCCCTGCAGATCGATCTGCAGCAGACGGCGCGCGTCGTCCTCGGTACGTATGTGATGGAACTGGCGCCCGAATTCGAAGCTGCCGTTGATCAGTGCCGCCAGCAGCGCGATTCGCCTGTGGGGAAAATTTGGCGGCCGCATACGGGCCATGCGCCATCCCAGCGGCGAAGGCTGTGCGATGTCGTACTTACGGCACATAAACTCATATTCGCGGCGCAGCGATTCGACGTATTCCCGATCGGATTCGTCTGCACAGTCGGCTGTGAGAAAGCCGGCCTGGCCGAAAAGCAGTCCCTCGACAGAGGCCATGTCGCCGCGGTGCCTTAGCATGGCACGCAGAGGCGTGGCAAATGCCAGGCGCTCGAAAGCGTCGCTGTTGGTGCTGAAACCGAGGGCGCGGGCCAGCGTAACGTAGGCTGCCGAGAACCAGTCACCCCCAAGACGTTCGAGATAACAGCCGACACGGTCGCTCTTGGCATACAGCCGCTCATATCCGAGGGCCGTCACCCAGTCTGTAACGTAAATTGTATCTATGCGCGCCAGATCAGCCATACACGGCAGACGCGAGGGATCGGCCACCAGCGCGTCGTAGCGGGCGCGGTAGTCGGCCGTATAAGGCATCACGAACGTAGGGATCGGACTGCCGTCGGCGCGGCACACCTGCACGTCGTTCTCTCCCACGACGTGGAGAATGACCGAATCGTAAGCCGCATCAAGGTGGTGACGGTGCCTCCGCCAGTCGCTGGCCCGGACGTGTATCTCGACATTTCCGGCCCACACGCGGCCGTCGATCTCGATCTTGGCGTTGAAGAAGTCGGGGCCTGCATCGGTATTGTGCTGCCCAGGATTTATGACCTGAAAACGCCGGCCGTCGGCCGTGGACATATCGCATGGCTCACACAGGCGGTGTTGCCACAGATATTGCAGTAGGCTTTCGGCAGGCATCGTCGGGGAGAGAGTATCTGATTTAAACGAGTCGGCTGAAACCGGGCGGAAGCGGACAGGTGAAATACATGTCGCGCCGGGTTATCGGATGCACGAAACGCAGCGTCTCCGCATGCAGGGCCAGACGGTGTATGGGCGAGATATCGGAACCATAGCGGCGGTCGCCGACGATCGGCATACCCTGGTCGGCCAGATGCACGCGTATCTGGTTCTTGCGTCCGGTCTCGAGCTGGACCTCGAGCAGCGAGTAACCGCCGCGGGTGCGCACGGTGCGGTAGCGCGTCACGGCGAGCTTGCCCTCGGAGGGCTTGTCGGTCGAATATACCTCGTGTGCGGCATTTTCGGCCAGATAACTCGTGATGGTGCCTTCAGCCGGCTCGGGACGTCCCTTGACGATGGCGGCGTACTTGCGTTCGAGCACCATATTGTTCCAGTTGTGCTGCATGGCCTCCTTGGCCTCGACGCTCTTGGCAAACAGCATCACACCGGATGTCTGCTGGTCGAGACGGTGGACGATGAAGAGCTTCTGGCGCGGGTCGACACGCTTGATGTAATCGCGCAGCAAGCTGTAGGCCGTGCCGTCGCGCTTGGTGTCGGTGCCGACGGAAAGCAGCCCGTAGCCCTTGTTCACGACGATGATGTCGTCGTCCTCGTACATAATGTGCAGACGGGGGTTGCGGAAGAGCTGGAATTCGCGCGAGGTGTTGACCCGGACGGTATCGCCGGACCGCAGAGGCATGTCCCACTGGCGGGTAACGTTGCCGTTGACCATCACCTGGTTGTGTTTCAGATAATCCTTGACGGTGGTCCGCTTGCGGTCGCTCATGGCCGCGAGCAGATAGTCGAGCAGTCGCTCCTGATCTGCCTCTACATTGAAAGTAAGTATATAGTCGGGGCGGAAGCGCGAACGCTCGGCCCCCGGTTTGGCTGTAAGGTGCTTTATGGCCATGGCTGTGTATTATTTTTTACGGACGGTGCGGCGGGGAGCGCGGGCCTTGGCCGGCTTCTCATCCTGGGCCTTGACGATCTCCATGGCTTCGTCGAGTGTCAGTGCGGCGGGGTCCTCGACCGTCTTGGGTATCTTGTAGTTCTTGTCGTTGTAGGCAATGTAGACGCCGTAGCGGCCGTTGAGGATCTGCAGTGACGGATCGGCATCGAATGTCTTCACCACTCGCTGCGCCTCGCGGCGGCGTTTCTCGTCGATCAGGGCTATGGCCTCGTCGAGTGTGACGGCGGCGGGTGCTGTATCCTTGGGAATGGACACGAACTTGCCGTCGTGGCGCACGTAGGGGCCGAAACGGCCGATGGCCACCGTCACGTCCTTGCCTTCGTACTCGCCCAGCGAACGTGGGAATTCAAAAAGCTTCAGAGCCTCCTCGAGCGTTATGGACGACATCGACTGGCCCTTGAGCAGGGAGGCGAACTGCGGTTTCTCATCGTTGTCGGCATCGCCGATCTGTACCAGCGGGCCGAAGCGGCCTATCTTTACCGACACGGGGCGCCCGTTGGCGTCCTTGCCGAGCAACCGCTCTCCGACCTTGTGCTCCAGGCGCATGTTCATCGTCTCGTCGACACGGGGGTGAAAGCGGTCGTAGAACGAGCGCATCTCCCCGCTCCAGGGAAGCTTGCCCTCGGCTATATCGTCGAACTGCTCCTCGACCTTCGCTGTGAAGTTATAATCGAGAATCTCGGGGAAGTAGCGCGTGAGGAATTCATTTACCACCACGCCTATGTCGGTAGGTATCAGCTTGCCTTTCTCGGCGCCGGTCATCTCGCTGTGGGTCTCGAAGGTGATGTGTCCGGCCCCGTCGGCATGCAGCACGGTATAGTCGCGGCGCACACCCTCGCGCTCGCCTTTCTCGATATATTCGCGGTTCTGGATGGTAGAGATCGTGGGCGCATAGGTCGACGGACGGCCAATGCCCAGCTCCTCCATCTTCTTTACCAGCGAAGCCTCGGTGTAGCGGGGCGGCTGCTGAGTGAAGCGTTCGGTGGCGGTGATGCCCTCGACGCCCAGTTCCTGTCCGGCCGTCAGACGCGGCAGCAGAGACTGACCGCCTTCGCGGTTGTCGCTCTCGTTGTCGCTGCCTTCGGTGTAGACGTGCAGAAAGCCGTCGAATGTTATCACCTCGCCCGTTGCGGTAAAATGCTCGCTGATCGCCGGGGAGGTGATCTCGGCGGTAGTCTTTTCCATCCGGGCGTCGGCCATCTGCGATGCTATCGTGCGACGGCGGATGAGCGTGTAGAGCTTGCGTTCGCGATCGCTGGCGTCAGCCGGTACTTCGACGGAAATGTCGGTCGGTCGGATCGCCTCGTGTGCCTCCTGCGCACCCTTTGACTGGGTGTGGTAGTGGCGCGTCTGCAGATACCGCTCGCCCATGGTGCTCTTGATCTCGGCGGCGATCGAGCTTACGGCTTCTTCCGACAGGTTCAGCGAGTCGGTACGCATGTATGTAATGTGTCCGCCCTCGTACAGGCGCTGGGCCACCATCATGGTCTGCGCCACGGTGAAGCCGAGCTTGCGCGCGGCTTCCTGCTGCAGAGTCGAGGTCGTGAACGGCGCGGCCGGGCTTTTGGCAAGCGGACGTGTTGTGATTTCACCGACCGTGAACGTGGCACCGGCACACTTCTCGAGCAGACGGCGCGATTCGTCGGCCGAACCGAGGCGGCGCGACAGATCGGCGCGCAGCTCATCGCCCGCAGCAGTGCGGAACTGGCTCACTACGCGGAAGTACGGCTCGGCCACAAAGTCCTTGATTTCCTGCTCGCGCTCGACAATCAGTCGCACGGCCACCGACTGTACGCGGCCGGCCGACAAGGCCGGCTTGATCTTGCGCCATAGCACCGGCGAAAGCTCGAAACCGACAATGCGGTCGAGCACGCGGCGCGCCTGCTGGGCGTCGACGCGGTTGAGGTCGATGGTGCGCGGATGCTGCAGCGCGTTCAGTATGGCTCTTTTGGTGATCTCGTGAAATACAATGCGTTTTGTGGTTGCCGGATCCAGGCCAAGCACCTCGGCCAGATGCCAGGCGATAGCCTCTCCCTCGCGGTCCTCATCGGAAGCCAGCCACACCGTGTCGGCCTCTGAAGCGGCACGCCGCAGTTCGTCCACCACGCTTTTCTTGTCGTCGGGGATCTCATATATCGGCTCGAAGCCTTTTTCGACATCGATACTGAAAGTTTTCGACTTCAGGTCGCGGATGTGTCCGTAGCTCGACATGACTTTATAGTCGGGCCCTAAAAACTTCTCGATGGTTTTGGCTTTGGCAGGAGACTCTACAATTACAAGGTTCTTCATCACATTAATAATACAATTCGAGCGGCAAAATTAGTAATTTTTTTTCTAATCGGCATAAGTAACTGAAAAAACAACAAATCTTAAGCCACTTTTGCCACACGATTGCGCGGCAAAATGCGGATTTTCTTGCATTCCGGCACGCGTGGACGCCTGCTAAAGGCCAAAATTGCCTGACCGACATGCGGCACGGGTCGGGGCACGGGCCGCCCCGCGGGAGATAAATATCGCGGCCAGAATAGTCTGTAAGGCACATTTCATGACCGGAATAGCATTGGTTAATAATTGTTAATGATGTGATAATCAAGCCCAAGATGCAAAAAAGTGCGGAAAAATTTCCTTATTTACAAAATGATTGCTAACTTTGCAGCGCAAAAAATGAATCTATAATTAATAAAAACTTATTATTATGTCAGAAACTGCAAATCGCGTACAGGCTATCATTACCGACAAACTCGGTGTATCAGCTGAGCAGGTTACTCCCGAAGCATCGTTCACCGCCGACCTCGGCGCTGATTCACTCGACACCGTCGAACTGATCATGGACTTCGAAAAAGAATTCGATCTCGAAATTCCCGACGAAGACGCCCAGAGCATCAAGACTGTCGGTGACGCCATCGCCTATATCGAGCAGCACCAGAAATAATTCAGGCTCTCTCGTATGATTTACATCGACGCGCGACTCCGGTTCGAGCCGCGCTCGATTAATTAATCATCCTCCCCTCCCCAGCAACTCCTCTGTCCTACATAAATAACCAATTTCGAAATAAGCACATGGAATTAAAACGTGTTGTAGTGACCGGCATGGGCGCCATTACTCCGATCGGCAACGACGTGGCCTCTACCTGGGACGCCGCCCTCAAAGGCGTCAGCGGTGCCGCGCCGATTACCCACTTTGACGCCTCGAAGTTTAAAACCCAGTTTGCCTGCGAAGTGAAGAACTTCAACGGCGAGGAACACTTCGACCGCCGAAAACTCCGCCAGCTCGACCTTTACGCGCAGTATGCCCTGGTGGCCGCCCGCCAGGCCGTAGCCGACGCGGGTGTCGAGGACGAAGGTGCATTCAACAAGGACCGCGTCGGTGTCATCGTCGCTGCCGGTATCGGCGGCCTCCACACTTTCGAGGAAGAAGCCGGATATTATGCCCTCAACGAAGAAAAAGGCCCCAAATACAATCCCTTCTTCATCCCCAAGATGATCGCCGACATCGCATCAGGCCACATCTCGATGGAATACGGCTATCACGGCCCCAATTACGGCGTAGTCTCGGCATGTGCTTCGTCTAACAACGCTATCATCGACGCCTTCAACCTGATCCGTCTGGGCAAAGCCGACGCCATGATCACCGGCGGCGCTGAGGCGGCCATCTTCCCCGCCGGCGTAGGCGGTTTCAACTCGATGCACGCCCTGTCGACCCGCAACGACAGCCCCGCCACCGCATCGCGCCCCTTCAGCAAGTCGCGCGACGGCTTCGTAATGGGCGAAGGCAGCGTGGTACTCGTGCTTGAGGAACTCGAACACGCTCTGGCCCGCGGCGCCAAGATCTATGCCGAAGTCGCAGGCGGCGGCATGTCGGCCGACGCTCACCACCTCACCGCCACCCACCCCGAGGGTCTCGGCGCCATCCTCTCGATGCAGAACGCCCTCGACGACGCCGGCATGAAGCCCGAGGACATCGACTACATCAACGTGCACGGCACTTCGACTCCCGTAGGCGATATTTCCGAGATCAAGGCCATCGTCAAGGTGTTCGGCGACCACGCCAAGGAACTCAACATATCCTCGACCAAATCGATGACCGGCCACCTGCTCGGCGCCACAGGCGCCCTGGAAGCCATGTTCAGCGTAATGGCCGTAAAGGACAACATCATCCCGCCCACAATCAACCACGAGGAAGGCGACGAGGATGAGGAAATCGACTACACTCTCAACTTCACCTTCAACAAGGCCCAGGAACGCCCCGTGCGCGCGGCCCTGTCGAACTCGTTCGGCTTCGGCGGTCACAACGCCACCGTCATCGTGAAGGAATTCAAGAAATAAGGTATTTTCCCCTTATGCAGCAAGCTCCGGCACCGCATGT
>CABRGT010000026.1 GCA_902470475.1 uncultured Porphyromonadaceae bacterium
CCGCGGGCGCCATGCCGAGCGCTGATACAGCGATATAGGGAATGAGGGAGAGTCTCATGTCGGGTACGGCTTTACTGCACGGCTACGCGGGCCGAGTGAGTGCCGTTGACGCTCATGATGTAGATGCCGCGTGCCAGGCCCGAGGTCGACACATCGGCCGATCCTTCGCCAGTTGCGGTGACCACCAGGGCGCCCTGCATGTTGTAGACGCTGACGTTGACAGCCTTCGCGCCGGGGAGAGCCACGTTCCAGGTGTCGGTCCCCGTACGGTCTACGATCAGTTCGGCGTCGCGGTCGGCAGCTACGTCGTTGACACCTCCTGCGAGCAGTTTGTGGATCGGTCCGTAGGCATCGAATTTGCCTGCACCCCACTGTACCGGGTCGGGTGCGCCGGTGACGAACTTGTCCTTGACGGCGAACTCGTTCACCAGGGCCTTGACGTCGTCGATGGTCAGCGAGGGATCGGCCTGCAGCCAGGTGGCGATGGAGCCTGCCACGATAGGTGTGGCCATGGATGTGCCCTGCATCACTTCCCAGTAGTTCTTGCGGCCATTGAATGTCTGGTTGGCCGATACCTGGTATGCATATGTCGGTTGGCTGGCTACGGCTACGTCATAATAGTAAGTCGAGATCGACGAGATAATGCCTGTGCCGGGAGCGCATACGTGCGGGAGCTTGCGTCCGTCGGCCAGTACGCCCCAGCTTGAATAGCCGGCGATCGAGTCTACTTCCATGCCCCAGCCGTCATAAGAGAATGCGGCTCCGGCGTTATTGCGGCCCAGGCAGGGAATGGTTTTGCGGGTGTTCCATGCTCCCACGACCAGTACATTGTCGCCGCAGGCCATCGAGCTGATCGAGAACGAGCCGGAGCCGTCGGCGAAGCCGGGCTGACCGAGGTCGGTGAATTCGGTCGTGTTGCTGTTGGTGGTCATGTGCACGGTCTGGCCCGGCGTGCCGGTGATCTTGATGGCGAACACGTAGCGGCCGGTGGGGTTGGTGGTGCGGTTGACGATCAGATTGGGCTGCATGCGGACGCTGTAGCGTCCGTTGGTCTCGAGATTCTTTGAGGTGGCTACGGATATGCTCGAGCGGGTGTACGCGCGGTCGAACATGTCGCTTGTTATGGCTGATCCGGACGATGACGACGAGTTGGCGAACGTGAGGGTCTGCTCGGTAGTGCCGGCAATGTCGCGGTTATATACTACGGATTTCGTGTCAAGATCATATATCATGACCGAGGTTGTGAAAGGCGTCGACGAATTGCTCCAGATGTCGATGACACCTCCGGCGTTGCCGTTATTGCCATAGAAGAAAGTCTGTACGGAATTATTGGTGGCGGTGAAGTTGCCTGTAACGGACATGGGCACGTCGCCTTCGTTACCGGAGGCGATGCAGATGATGGCCCTGCGGCCCATGCGGCTCAGGAACTGGCACACGGCATCGGAACCGTCGTGCGGGCCGATGGTCGAACCGATCGACAGGTTCACCACGGCAGGCTTGCCCTGGCTTTCGGCATACTTGATGATTTCCTCGACCGACGCGGTGATGTTGGCGTCGTAGAGTTCGCCGCAGCCAATGGCGAGGGTTGCTTCAGGTGCCATGCCGTAGTAAGGATTGGCGTAGCGGGCGCCTGTGGCCGCGGTTGACGAACCGGTGGTGAGGGCTACGGAGCCGCCGCCGCGGCGGTTGAAGCTGCCGGCCATGCAGCCCGTGGTGTGGGTGCCGTGAGTCTCGCCCGAGGCGTCGGTCTTGAACGAGGCGATGCGCTGGGGAGTGTCGTACTGGGTGAAGCGGCCCGAGCTGCCGGTGAAGTGCCACAGCGAGCCTATGCGTGTGTTGCCGCTGTCGTCGGTGAAATTGGCGTGGTTGGGGTCGAGTCCGGTGTCGAAGATACCGGCGATGACGCCATTGCCCTTGTAGCCGGCCACGAGTCCTGTGCCGTCGTGCACGCTGTTCATGTTGACACCTTCGCGGGCCTTGTCGAGCATGATTGTGCGCTTTTCGCCGAACGACAGAGCCTTGACGAAGTCGCATTTCTCCAGGGCGAGGATCTGGTCGAGCGAACCCTGGGCCAGGACCATGTCGCCGCAGTCGACTGTTACCTCAAGGCCGTAAGCCTCGACGTCGGCAGCCGTGTGACCGTCGGTGAGGGTCACGAATACGCCTGTGCGTACTCCCGCACGCGAGATTTCTTCGAAGTTGAACGGCAGGTACGCCTGGTCGGGAAGGTTCTCGGCCGTCGGATTGGCCTGATATGTGCGGATCTGTTCCAGCACCAGACGGCCGCCGATGTCAAATTTGCTCTGGGCCGACAGAGGCATAGCTGCCGCCGCACCCATGAGCGCTAAGAGGTAGAATCTGTTCATATATCCTTTTCTTTATTTTTTGTCAGTGGATTCGGATTGACTGCAAAATTAATTTTTTTTTATGATATTGCAGGCATCATGTTGCTAAAAAGTGTCGGATACTACGGATTTTTAACAAAAAGACTCCGATTCTTCGCGAGTCGGAGTCTTTTTGTCTAATCAAAAAAGCGAGTGTATCTGAGTTGTTGTTCCTTAATGAAAAAGTTGTTTTTGCTGCAATTCTGTTTTTTTGACTGCTGTTCCTGCCTATAGTTTAATGGCGCGCTTGGTATTTAACACACTTTAACAACAAGGCCCGCTGCCTGTCGGAAAAGGCGCGGCCGAGGGGGGCGGTCAGTCGTCGCAGTAATGGCGCAGGACCCGACGGTAGGAGTTGAAGATCTTGCTCTTTGATATGAAGCCGAAATAGTGGCCGTCGGAGTCGACTACAGGCAGGTTCCATGCGCCGGTTGTGTCGAATTTCTTCATGACCTGGTCCATGTGCTCGCCGATGATGATCTTGTCGGGAGGCGAAGTCATGAACGATGCCACATTCATTTTCCGGTACAGGTCGGGGCGGAACATGATGTTGCGGATATCGTCAAGCTGCACTACGCCCAGCAGCCTGCCGTCGGCACTCAGCACCGGGAACAGGTTGCGGTTCGACTTCGCTATGGTATCCACCATCTCCTTGAGTGTCATTTCCGGACGCACGCTCATGAATTCGGTCTCGATCACGGAGTCCATTTTCAGCAGTGTCAGCACAGCCTTGTCTTTCTCGTGTGTCAGCAGCTTGCCCTGCTTGGCCAGACGCATGGTGTAGATGCTGTAGGGTTCGAACACCTTGATCGTGCCGAACGATATGGTCGACACGATCAGCAGCGGCAGGAACAGATCGTAGCCGCCGGTGAGCTCTGCGGTGAGGAAGATAGCCATCAGAGGCGCGTGCATGACACCCGACATCACACCGGCCATGCCGATCAGGGCAAAGTTCTTGGTGCTAAGTTCCGGCCCCCAGCCAAGCATGTTGAACAGGTAGGCGAACAGGAAACCGGTCATACACCCTACGTAGAGCGACGGGGCGAACGTGCCGCCTACGCCTCCGGCACCGTTTGTGGCCGATGTGGCGAATGCCTTAAGGGCTATGATCATGGTGATGAACAGCACGATGAACCACACCTGGCCGCGGTCGCCGTAGAAGATCGAGCCGTCGACGATCGACGAGGCGTCGCCGGCCAGCAGCCCCATGATGCTGTCGTAGCCCTCGCCGTAGAGCGGCGGCAGCAGGAACACGAGTGCTGAGAGTATCGTACAGCCGATCAGCGTCCGCACCCACGGATGGTGGAACCGGCCGAAGAAGTTCTCCATCATGTTCATCACCCGCGTGAAGTAGAGCGATACCAGGCCTGCTACTATTCCGAGAATTATAGCCTGAGGAATTTTTTCCGTTGAGAAGTCCACGCTTTGCACGAAGAAGAATTCAAACGAGAAGCCCGTGTACATGTAGGCGATCGTGGCGCTCGTGATCGACGAGATCAGCAGCGGCATCACCGACACAGTCGTCAGATCGAGCATCAGCACTTCGAGTGTGAAAAGCATCCCGGCGATAGGCGCCTTGAATATGCCTGCGATGCCGGCCGCCGCTCCGCATCCGACAAGTATCATCAGGATTCGTGGCGACATGCGGAACATCGATCCCAGATTCGATCCGATCGCGGCTCCGGTATGCACGATCGGGCCCTCGGCTCCGACCGATCCGCCGAAGCCGATTGTAACCGACGAGGCAAGCAGCGATGTGTAGATGTTGTGGCGCTTGAGTCGCGATTTGTTCTGCGATATCGCCCACAGCACGCGCGTGACGCCGTGCGATATGTTGTCCTTCACCACATAGCGCACATACAGGGCCGTGATCACCACGCCCAGCGTCGGCAGCAGTATGTATAGGTAGTTGCCTGCGTCGAGGTTGACGTGTTGCGTCACCGCACCAGAAATTGTATGGATCAGGAATTTAAGCAGTTGCGCGGCAAGGCCTCCGAACACACCCACCAGTAGGGCGAGAAATACCAGGAACGTGCGTTCGCCGATATGCTGCTCGCGCCATTGCAGAAACCGCATGAAGGCGGCGTTCAGTTTGCTGTTATGTATATATCTTTGTGTCAATTTCCTTCAGTTTATGTCCTTATCTCAATCATCTCTCATCTCTCACCTCTCACCTCTCACCTCTTACCTTTCATCCCTCACACCCCCTTGCCCGTGAGCACGGTGTGCACCGTATAAAAAAGTATTTTCAGGTCCACGCCCAGCGACACATTCTCGAGGTAGATAAGGTCGTAGCGCAGGCGCTCGATCATCTCGTCGACCGATCCGGCGTAGCCGTATTTTACCATACCCCACGATGTGATGCCCGGCCGCACCTGATGGATCAGGCTGTAGCGGGGTTCGCGATCCACGATCTGTCTGACGAAATATTCGCGTTCGGGTCGCGGGCCGACGATCGACATGTCTCCCGTCAGCACGTTCCAGAACTGTGGCAGTTCGTCGATGCGGTATTTTCGCAGAAAACGGCCCACGCGTGTCACGCGCGGATCGTCGGCCGACGACAGCGATGGCCCGGCAGCTTCGGCATCGGTGCGCATGGTGCGGAACTTGATGATCCGGAACCGGCGTTTCCTGTAGCCGACGCGCTCCTGGCGGTACAGTACCGGTCCCGGTGAATCGAGTCTGATGGCCATGGCTACGACAGCGAAGACGGGCAGCAGACACACCAGTGCCAGCGCCGACACCGCTACATCGCCGACTCTCTTGAGGTTGACGGTCGATGGCGGTATGTTGGCCGTAGTGATGTTGATCAGTGGCTCCGACGCCACCGAGGTCATGCGTGGATTCGAGGCCATCAGCCGGTACATGCTCACAGGCACGTAGATATCGAGGCCTGTGCGCAGCAGCTTGCTTATCAGCGGCATGTCGAGTTCCATGCGCCCGGTGTCGTCGCTGACGATTATCACGCGCGGCTGTATCCGGGCGATCGCCGCACTGATGTCGTCGGTGGCCGGGTCGGCCGTGCCGGCGATGATGAAGTCGCCCGCGCGCCGGCTTTTGGCAAGACGTCCCTCGAGGCGTTCCGCCGATTGGCGGTCGCCCACGATCAGCGCACGGTAGAGGTCCACGCCGCGCGCCCGTGCGCGGTTGCGGGCCGTGGTTATCAATGCTCGTCCGATCACTGTGGGTCCGAACAGCAGCAGCCACAGTATTGCCATCAGCTCATAGTTGTGTAGCCGTTCGGGTACTTCGTCATTGATCAGCGTGGTGAAGAAGATTATCAGCATGCCGGTCAGCGACACTATGGCCGTGTTGCCGGTCTCGTCGAGACGCGATTTCGCGCGTACATTATTATAAAAGCCCGACAGCGCATAAAGCCCCACCATCATCAGCGGGATCAGCAGCTGGCCCAGCAGCACGCTCGGGTAGTGGAAGAGCCATTGGTCTATGGTGGCGTATGCCCCCACACGCGGCAGCGAGAAGTATCGCACGATGTTGAATGAGAGCCATCCGACATTCGCTGTCAGGTAATCGCTGACGATGTACTTGATCCGCTGCCTTACAGTGCTCATTTACGCAGTATTTTGAACAGACCTCCGGCCGATATCTTGATTACCGACGATGCCTTGGCGGCCGGTACTTCATCGCGCCGCGAGCGGCACACGTAGTCGGCCATGGCAAGCAGCGACGGATCTATCGATTTGAAATCGAGTGGCGTTGGCTCGCCGCTGAAATTAGCCGACGTCGACACTACCGGTCCGCGCATGGCCCGACACAATGCGGCCGAGAACGGCTCTCGGGTCAGCCGCACGCCTATGCTGCCGTCCTCGGCCAGCAACTCAGGCGCTACACCGCAGCCGCGGTCGTATATCACTGTCACCGGCTCGACGGCTGCCTCGATGAGCTGTGATGCCACTTCGGGCACGTCCTCCACTATGCGCTCGAGCATTGCCTCCGAGTCGACCAGCGTGATCAGCGCCTTGGAATCGCTGCGCCGTTTTATCTCGAAAATCCGGCGTACGGCCTTCGGGTTGCGGGCGTCGCATCCCAGTCCCCAGACAGTGTCCGTGGGATACACTATGACACCTCCGCGCCGCATCACGGCCGCGGCGGTTTCTATGTCATCCTTGTATTGCTGCGGCAGGTTCATAATTTGTTTTTCGGCACGGTGGCCTGGAATTCTTTCAGGTAAAGAGGTGTGCTGTAGGCCAGATCTATGAACTCGCGGCGTGCGTAGGCGCGTTCGGCCAGTGCCACCATATCGGTAGCCAGCGGAACTATATCGGGAATGATCCGCACGTTCGGCGCGTCGATTATACCTGCGGCCTTTGCGCTACCGTCGCCGAAGAGCAGTACGGGCCGCCCGGTGGCGATAATCGGAGCGTAGGCGTTTTCGTCGAGGATCAGCGGGCCGGGCTTCATCAGCTCGCATAGTCCGAAGTCATACGCTGCGGTGAACACTTCCATGCGTCGGGCGTCGATCATCGGCACGAGTATCGAGTCAGGGTCGACGTCGTCGGCCGAGAACATCACCCGTGTGGCCATCAGTTCGAGTGTCGGTACGCCGATCAGCGGGATATCGAGCGCATAGGCAAGCCCCTTGGCCTCACTAAGTCCGATTCGCAGCCCGGTGTAGCTGCCGGGACCGAGGCTCACGGCCACGGCCTCGATCTTCAGTTCGCGTTCCGTGGCGAAATCGAGACATTTTTTTATGAAACCGCTCAGCAGCGTAGCATGGTTGCGGCCTTCGAAGTCCTCGGCATGGCACAGAACCATTCCTTCGGCTGTCAGGGCCGCCGAGCACACTGCCGTAGTGGTGTCGATATTTATTATTACTGCCATTTTAATGCAAATCTATGATGCAAATTTAATGAAAATTCGCGAGTCAGCCAACAGCAGGACGTCGGCCGCAGGCCGGTGTGCGGTGCCGCAGGCAGTTGGACTGACCGCAAATATAGCCAAAATTCGCGAGTCAGCCAACAGCAAAACGTCGGCCGCCGGCCGGTGTGCGTTGCCGCAGGCAGTTGGACTGACCGCAAATTTACTAAAAAATATTCTACGTACAATGAAACACTCGCTGTGTGTTGAAAAAAATATGTAACTTTGCAGAATGTTACCGTTCTTGCTAAAACCCTATTTCAAAAAGGTGATCTGGGGTGGATCTTCCCTTGCTGCTTTCAAAGGCCTGGACTCGAAGCTCGACAACGTCGGCGAGAGTTGGGAAGTCTCCGCTATGCCCGGCAGTGAATCGGTGGTCGACTCCGGTGAGTTTGCCGGGATGAATCTTGCCGAACTTTGCCGCAGCCACGGCCCAGAGCTGCTCGGCGAATCTACATATGAGCGCACCGGCGGCGAATTTCCGCTGCTGATCAAATTCATAGACTCCGAGGATGACCTTTCCGTCCAGGTACATCCGGCCGAAGACCTCGCTCGCCGCCGCCATGGTTGCCACGGCAAGTGCGAGATGTGGTATATTATCGCGGCGCGTCCCGGCAGCCGGCTCGGAGCCGGTTTCAGCCGTTCGCTCGAGCCCGAATCGTTCGAGCGCAGCGTCGCCGACGGTTCGTTTACCGACGCTATCGAATGGTACGATACACATCCGGGCGACATATTCTATCTGCCTGCCGGCAGTGTTCATGCCATCGGTCGCGGGAACCTCCTGCTTGAGGTGCAGCAGCCCAGCGATATTACATACCGCATCTACGACTACGACCGGCGCGATGTCTCCGGCGCTCCCCGTCCGCTTGCCATCGCCGAGGCGCGCGAAGCAATAGATTATGCTTCGGGCCGCGATTACCGCGTCTGCGCCGACGGTCACACACTTCTTGAGTCCGACCATTTCTCGGTGTGGCGCCACCGCGTCATCCCCGACGCACCTCTTGAGGTGAATTGCGGCACAGTCACAGCTGTAGTGGTAGTCGATGGAGCCGTCACTGCCCGGAGTGCGGGAACTTCGCTTCAAGTGAGCCGCGGCCACACGCTTCTCGTTCCGGCCATGGCTGTGACAGAACTGACCGGCGATGCGACTGTAATTCTCGTCACCCCCTGATATCCTCCGGACATGGCAATCATTGAATACAGCAACGTTGAGATTCTCCGCAAAGAGCACGTCGTGCTCAAGGATGTCTCCTTTTCGGTCGATGCCGGTGAATTCGTCTACCTCATCGGCAAAGTCGGGTCGGGCAAAAGCTCGCTCATGAAGTCGGTCTACGCCGAAGTACCCGTCAGTGTCGGCTCGGCTCGTGTCTTCGACTATGACATGACGGCCCTGCGCCGCCGCGACATTCCGTTCCTGCGCCGTCGCATCGGCATTGTGTTCCAGGACTTCCAGCTCCTTACCGACCGTACCGTCTATTCCAATCTCGACTTCGTGCTTCAGGCTACCGGCTGGACCGACCGCACGCTGCGCGACGAGCGCATCGACAGTGTCCTGGCGCGCGTCGGCATGGCCAACAAGTCGTATAAGATGCCGCACGAACTCTCCGGTGGCGAGCAGCAGCGAGTGGTCATAGCCCGCGCCCTGCTCAATGATCCCGAAGTGATCCTTGCCGACGAGCCCACCGGAAATCTCGATCCCGATACGGGCATGCAGATCGTCGGGCATCTCCACGACATCGCCGCCAAGGGCACCGCCGTGGTCATGGCCACCCACAATCATCATCTGCTTGATACATTTAGCGGCCGTACCATGCGCATCGAATCAAAAAAACTCATCACTGACTGATAAAATGAAGGTATTGAAATTCGGAGGCACCTCGGTCGGATCCCCCGACCGGATGCACCATGTGGCCCGTCTCATCCGCCGTGCCGGCCGCAATGTGGTGGTGCTTTCTGCAATGGCAGGCACCACCAACACGCTTGTCGAGATAGCCGGCTATCTGTTCAAGCGCAACATCCCCGGGGCGCAGGAGACACTCAACTCTCTGCGTGCGCGATATGCCGGTGTCGTGTCCGGCCTGTACGCCGAAGAGTCCTCCCGCGACAAGGCCCGCCAGATGCTCGACCGCACCTTCGGCTTCATAGCCCGCTTCTTCGACGGCGAATTCACCGTAGCCGAGGAAAAGGAGGTGCTGGCATGCGGCGAGCTGATCTCCGTGGCTCTGATGCAGTACTACTTCGAGGAGCAGGGAGTCCGGTCGGTCATCCTGCCGGCCCTCGAGTACATGCGCACGGCCCAGGGTGGCGAACCCGACATGAAGTATATCTCCGGGCGGCTGCGCCGCATGATCGACCTCGAGCCCGACGTCGACGTGTGGCTTACCCAGGGCTACATCTGCCGCAACGCCTATGGCGAGACGGATAATCTGCGCCGCGGCGGCAGCGATTACTCGGCTTCGATCATCGGAGCCGTTCTCGACGCCGAGGAGATCCAGATCTGGACCGACATCGACGGCATGCACACGGGCGACCCCCGTTTTGTCCGCGGCACGCGTCCGGTCAAGAACCTGCATTTCGAGGAAGCGGCCGAACTGGCTTATTTCGGCGCCAAGATCCTTCATCCGACCTGTGTACTGCCCGCCAAGCTCCATAACATTCCCGTACGGCTGCTCAACACGCTCGACCCTGGCGCCGAAGGCACGACGATCGCCAACTTCCCGCCCGACGGCACTATCAAGGCCGTCGCCGCCAAGGACGACATCACCGTCATCACGATCAAGTCCGGCCGCATGCTGCTGGCCTACGGTTTCCTTCACAAGGTATTCGAGACGTTCGACACGTTCAACACCGCCATCGACATGATGGCCACCAGCGAGGTAGGCGTGTCCGTGACAGTCGACGACACAGACCATCTGGCAGCCATTGTCGACCGTCTCAAGGACTTCGGCACCGTCACGGTCGACTCCGGCATGGCGATCATATGCGTGGTCGGCGATTTCTCCGGCGACCGCGGCAGCGCCTATTGCCCCGCCGTGCTCGACGCCCTGCGCGACATTCCCGTACGTATGATATCCTACGGCGGCAGCAACTACAATATCAGTGTCGTGGTCCGCAGCTGCGACAAAGTCGAAGCTCTCAATAAACTCAACAATCACTTATTCTCCGAAAAATGATAAAACATATCGTCACTTTCAAACTCAAGGGCTCGCCCGAAGAGCGCCGCGACGTGGCCACACGCTTTGCCGCAGCGCTCAATGAACTTCCCGCACTCATACCGGAGCTGCGCTCGATCGAGACCGGCGTAAACATCAATGAACGCGAGGACTGGGACGTAGTGCTCACCGCCACAGCCGACACCATGGCCGATGTGGCCGCATATTCGGCCCATCCTGCCCATGTGGCCGCCGTGGCCATCATAGCCGGACACCGCGCCGAGCGTGCCTGTGTCGATTACCAGGTCTGATCACGGTTCCGGCTCCTCGGGCTGCACACCAGCCCGGCAATGAACGCCGCGCCGATTCCCAACCACGTCAATCCTGCCGAAGGCGGGGTTGACGTTTTCGTTACCGACTGCTCTGCGGTCACACTGTCTGTGGCTGCAACGTGCAGCTGCGAGCGGACATCGGTATCGGTCCCGGTCTCAATTCGCTCGGCAGTCACGGTCACATACCGCGCCGGCGAATCGACGTACTCTATCCTGACGACCGGCTTGTCGATCGTCACTCTGCGCCTGACGACAGTAGTGTCGGTGGCTGCCACCGTCAGGCGGCCGGTGCGACGCAGTGCTGACTTCTCGGCCGACTGGCTGGCCGACCGGCATCCTGCAGCCGGCGACAACGCCATTGCCGCCACTGCTCCAACTACTATAGTCTTTCTCATAGGGCAGCATATTCTGATGTCGCGTCAAACGAAGGGCATGCCTTGCGGGCGAAGTCACGGTGTCCGCGGATCTGAGCCTGCGGATAGCGGCGCCGCAGGTCGCGCAGCAACGCGAGCAGCGCGCGGCGTTGAGCATCGGTGCGCGTGTCCGCCGGATGGCCTTGAGTGTCGATGCCACCGACATAGGCCACGCCTATTGAGCGGTTGTTGAGGCCCCGGCAGTGGGCGCCTGTTTCCTCTTCCATGCGTCCCGGTTCGATTTTTCCATCCAGATCCACTACATAGTGATAACCTATGCAGCGGAATCCCTGTGAGCGATGGTAGCGGTCGATGTCGGCAGCGCGAACGTCTCGTCCGGTCGGTGTTGCGGTGCAATGGACTATGATGTAGTCTATTGCGCGGGTTGTGTTTGGGTTGTTTTTCATAGTAAAAGATTTTAAATTAAAGATTTTTGATAAAAAATTTTGTCAAGTCAAACTTTAGCATTAACTTTGCAGTCGCAAACGGCGGGATAGCTCAGTTGGTTAGAGCGTCGGATTCATAACCCGGAGGTCCCGAGTTCAATTCTCGGTCCCGCTACGAAGCTTCGGTCACATGGCCGGAGCTTTTTTTTTGTTTTCACCGGCAAAATTACAACAAATATTTTAATTGTGCAATAACTATTGATTATTTTTTGCAAAAAAATTGTAGCTATAGTAGCCAACATGGCTATTTAATATTATTTCGGTAGTTGATGCAGGCCCAGAATATCCGTTTTTTTTCTGCAAATTATACAATGATTTATGGTTTTATAAAAAAAAACTATAAAAAATAGTTGCATAACTAAATTTTATAGTTTAACTTTGCGGCGTACTTGATTATTCAGTATTAAACCGATGTAATTTCTGTCTGATATGAAACATAGACTGACCGAAAAAGAAGAGGAACTCATGAATATGTTCTGGGAGCGCGGACCGCTGTTCGTGCGCGAGATCGTAGAAAGCTGTCCCGAGCCTCGGCCGCATTTCAACACTATTTCGACCTACGTCCGAGCTCTGGAGTCGAAAGGCCTGCTTCGCCACGAGGCTTTCGGCGGCACGTACCGTTACGAGGCTGCCGTGAGCCGCGAGCAGTACGGTACGTCGTGGCTGCGGTCGGTGGCCGAGCGTTACTTCGGTTCGTCGCTGCGCGCCACGGTGTCGGCCCTGTGCGCGGCGGAGAATATTTCGGACAATGAACTGCGCGAATTATTGGAGATGGTTCAAAAATCCGGGAAGAATTAACGCAATGGCTGATCTTTTTGTCTTCGCACTTGTCGCTTCGGCGGTGATGACCGTGGCCTATGCGGCATGGTCGGTGCTGCAGCGCGGCACGACATTCAACCGCTTCAATCGCCTGAGTCTGTTGTGTATAGTGGCCGTGAGCGTCATTGCCGGTTCGTTATATGTCATGGGAGCCTGGCCGCGGGCCGCTTCTGTGCTGGTCGGAAAACTTGAAATAATCACGGCATCGGCTCCAGAAGCCGCACATGAGATACGGCGGGATGCTGCATATGTTCTGCCTTGGCGCGGGGTCGCTGTGGCTCTGTACACGGTCGGCTTTGTTCTTACAGCGCTGTGGCACATGGTAAATCTTGGAGCCGTGGTCCGGATCATAGCGCGAAGCCGCCGATACAGGCTCCGCGGCGTGACACTGGCCGTCAGTCCGCGTGCGTGGCCCGGACCGTTCAGCTGGGGGCGATGGATCGTTGTCCCGCGCACGCCCGAGATGTCCGACCGCACGGTTCTTCATATGGTCGTATGCCACGAGCTGACTCATCTGCGTCGGTTCCATTGGGCCGATCTGCTGCTGACGGCTGCCGTCAAATCGGTCATGTGGTTCAACCCGTCGGCGTGGCTTCTGGCCGCCGATCTTAGCGACACCCACGAATACGAGGCCGATCGGGCCGTGACTGCCCGCTACGATGCCTCCGCCTATCAGATGCTATTGATAAAAACGACTGTCGGCTCCAGGTTGCAAGCTATGGCCGACAGTCTGAATCACAGTTCACTTAAAAAACGTATAACTATGATGATGAGAAATCCGACGAAAAGCCGCGCCCGCTGGCGCGCGCTGGCCATCGTGCCCGCAGTGGCGGTGGCCCTGACAGTAGTGAATGTACCCGCGGTAGCGGCGACCCTCACGTCGCTCGGCAGTACTGACCGGGGAGAAATGCAGGCGCCCGTGACCGGCGGCAAAGTTACGCAAAAAACCGATGCCGCGCAAGAGCAGCCCGTGACCGGTGGCGAAACGATGCCCCGGTACATCGGCGGTGATGCCAAACTGATACAGGACCTGTGCGACATCATGCAGGGCGTGCCCGAGGGAACACCCGAGGGACGCACTTTAGTGAAGTTTACCGTATCGGCCGAAGGCAATATCACCGATCCCGAGGTAGTGCGCACGGGCGGTGAGGAACTCGACCGGTTCGTGCTTGAGAACATCACGCGCCTGGGCCGCTTCACCCCCGGCACTGTCGATGGCAAGCCGGTGGCTGTAACGTACATGCTGCCTGTGGTCTACAAGCTTAAGGCAGACTGACCATCCCGCATATAAACAGCTTTTTTCGGGAGCGGGCCGGCGTCGATGCCGGCCCGCTTGCATTGCGCATTTGTGAAAAAATGGGTAACTTTGCCGTATGATTCAGAATGTGCACGACAACTGGGACAGAGAACATCTCTGGCACCCGTATACTTCCACCATAGATCCACTGCCTACCTATCTGGTCGACAGCGCCGAAGGTGCCATGATCACACTGGCCGACGGGCGGCGGCTGATCGACGGCATGTCGTCGTGGTGGTGCGTGATTCACGGTTATAATAATCCGCGGCTCAACGCGGCCGCCCGGGCCCAGCTCGACAGAATGAGCCATGTGATGTTCGGCGGTCTCACACACCGTCCGGCCATCGAGCTGGGTAAGATGCTGCTCGAAGTGGCCCCCCCCTCGATGCACAATATATTTTACGCCGACTCGGGATCGGTTGCCGTAGAGGTGGCCATGAAGATGGCTGTGCAGGCGGCTATCTCCGCGTCCGGATCGCACGAAAAGACCAATTTCGCCACGATCCGCTCGGGCTATCACGGCGACACGTGGAATGCGATGAGCGTCTGCGATCCCGTCACCGGCATGCATGGTGCTTTCGGCCCGGCGCTCCCGGTGCGTTACTTCGTACCGCAGCCACGTTCCCGCTTCGGCGGCGAATGGGATCCGGCCGACATCGCACCGGTCGAGGAACTGTTCGCCGGGCATTCCGACGAGCTCGCGGCATTCATCCTCGAACCAATAGTGCAGGGTGCCGGAGGCATGTGGTTTTATCATCCCGAATACCTGCGTTGCCTGCGACAGCTGTGCGACCGCTACGGCATACTGTTGATTTTCGATGAGATAGCCACCGGCTTCTGGCGCACAGGCAAATTCTTCGCCTGGGAGCATGCGGGCGTTGAGCCGGACATCATGTGCATAGGCAAGGGCTTGACAGCCGGATACCTTACCATGAGTGCCGTGCTCACCACCCGGGAAGTAGCCGACACCATCTCGCGCGGCGAGGCCGGCGTATTGATGCACGGCCCCACGTTCATGGCCAATCCGCTGGCCTGCGCCATAGCCATCGAATCGCTGCGGATGCTGCGCGAACAGGATATGGCAGCCCGGGTGGCCCGCCTCGAAAGCCGAATGAAGGACAGGCTCGCACCGGCGGCCGCGCTGCCGAACGTTACGGACGTGCGCGTGCTGGGCTCGATCGGCGTGATCGAGGTAGATCGTCCCGTCGACGTAGGCGAGTTCCAGAAACGCTGCGTCGAGGCTGGGGTGTGGATCCGTCCGTTCGGCCGCAATGTCTATATCATGCCGCCATATGTGATCGGTGACGCCGCTCTTGACAAACTGATGACGGCCGCAGTCAGTCTCGTGGCCGGGATGCCCGAAAATTAAGAATTACAGCCATATGAATGTCGAGAAAGAACTTGCGGGTCTGAAAGCTGCCGGCAATCTGCGGACCATACCGGCCGACTGGTCGGAGGATGCCGTAGTGGACCTGTCGGCCAACGACTATCTCGGCCTGGCCGGGGATATGGGGCTGCGCGAGCGGTTCCTGGCGGAGCACGATGCCCGCTCGCTGCTGATGACGGCTTCGGCCTCGCGGCTGCTGGCCTCGCGCCAGCGCTCGTTCGACGCTCTGGAGCGCCTACTCGCCGACAGCTACGGCTCGCCCGTGTTGCTTTTCAACAGCGGCTATCACGCCAACACCGGCCTTGTATCGGCCCTCGGTTCGGCTCCGTCGACGCTCATAATAGCCGATAAGCTCGTGCATGCCAGCATCATCGACGGCATACGTCTCGCCGGCGCGCCTTTCGAGCGTTTCCGTCACAACGACCTTGCCCATCTCACCCGTCTGCTCGAAAAGCACGCGTCGTCCTACGCCGGCGTACTCGTCATCGTGGAGAGTGTCTACAGCATGGATGGCGACAGCGCGCCTCTGGCGGAGATCGCCGGGCTGCGCCGCCACTATCCCAATATCATGCTCTATGTCGACGAGGCCCATGCCGTCGGCGCACTCGGCCCCGGCGGCCTCGGACTGTGCGCGGAGCTGGATCTGCTCGGACAGACCGACGTGCTCGTCGGTACTCTGGGCAAGGCCCTGGCCTCGTCGGGAGCCTTCGCCGTGCTGCGCGGACGCCTGCGCGAATACATGGTGAACCGTGCTCGCTCGCTGATCTTCTCCACGGCTCTGCCGCCTGCGTGCGCCGACTGGTCTGCGCTGACGTGGCGCCGCTCGCTTGAGGCCGACGACCTGCGCGAGAAACTTCGCGGACTCGCCGCTGAACTTGCGGCCGCAGTCCCCGGAGAGGCTGCCGCTTCGCACATCCGCCCGCTTGTCGTGGGCGATCCGCGCCGTGCCGCCGAACTTTCCGCCGATCTGCTCACCGAAGGCTTCAAGGTGCTTCCGATCCGCACTCCGAGATCAAGTACATGAATGTGCCCGGCTTCAAGGTCGCTTCCGATCCGCACTCCGACCGTACCTCCGGGGACGGAGCGCCTGCGTTTCTCACTCTCGGCCGCTTTGGATCCGGCCGACATCCGACGTCTGGGCCGCGTACTGGCCTCGCACGGCCTATGAAGTGGCGGCTGACGAGCGATACGGGGTCGGACCGCCTTCTGCTCATTTTCGCAGGGTGGGGGATGGATGCCGGCGTCTTCGCCGGAATCACCCGTCCGGGCTACGACGTGATGGTGGTGTGGGACTACCGTTCGTTCTATATCGACTGGAGCTGCACCGACCGCTACTGCGAGATATGCCTGCTGGCATGGTCGCTCGGTGTATACGCAGCCTCGCAGACCACTCATGCCATCGACTACAAGATAACGCGCCGCGTGGCCGTCAACGGTACGCCCGAACCGATCCACGACCGCTTCGGCATACCCGAAGCCACCTATGCGGGCACACTCGAAGCCCTGTCGGAGCGTACTCTTGGCAAATTTTACCGACGCATGTGCGCCACACGCGAGGATTTCGCCCGTTTCGAGGAGGTAATGCCCTCGCGCCCCGTCGGCGAGCTTGCCGACGAACTGCGGGCCGTGGCCGACCGTCTGCTGCTGAGTGTGCCGTCTTCGGCGCGCTGGGATGTGGCGGTGGTCAGTATCGACGACCGCATTTTTCCGCCGCATAACCAGCGGCGAGCCTGGGCTGCAGCCGGTGTACCTGTCGAGGCGGTCCGCAGCGGCCATTTCCCTGATTTCCGCAGTATCGTAAGCCATCATTTCGTCGACAAGCGCCGCATGCGCTCGCGCTTCGACGCAGGAATGGCCACATACGGCGACAACGCTCCGGTGCAGACTCAGGTCATTGAAGAGCTGATTGTCATGGTCCGCTCCGCAGGTCTCGTGCGCCGCCTGGGCATGGAGCCGCTGTCGATACTCGAGATCGGCAGCGGGAGCGGCATGCTCTCGCGCCGGATCGTGGAACTGGCGCCCCGGGCCTCACTGACGCTGTGGGATCTGGCGGCCGGACGTCCCGAGGGCATCCCGGAGCCGGTCCGCTTTGTCAGCTGCGATGCCGAGCTGCAGATAGCCTCTCTGGAGCCCGGGTCGCTCGATTTCATCTTCTCGTCGTCGACGATGCAATGGTTCAACTCGCCCGACCGCTTTCTGGCCGGATGCGCCCGCGCCCTGCGGCCGGGCGGCTATGCGTTGCTCACCACCTATGTGCGCGGCAACATGCACGAGATTTCCGACATCACCGGCGTGTCGCTGCCGCTGCTCGATCCTGCCGGTCTGCTCGCCATGGCTTCAGCCCGGTTCACTGTGGTCGACTACTGCCATTTCGAGCGTGATCTTGACTTCGGCTCGCCGGTCGAAGTGCTCCGTCACCTGCGGCTCACCGGGGTCGACTCGCTCGGCACCGATAATCCCATGCGGCTTGTGCGCCGCTATCCGATGATGCTCGACGGACGGTATCATCTCACCTACCGTCCCATGATCATAATTCTTCAGAAGCAATGAGCAAAGTATTCTTTCTGTCAGGCATCGATACGGACGCCGGCAAGACCTACGCCACCGCCTATCTGGCCCGCATGTTTATGGACAAGGGACTCAAGGTGGCCACTCAGAAGTTTATCCAGACCGGCTGTCGCGAATTTTCCGAGGACATCGAGGCGCACCGCCGTCTGCTTGGCACCGGACCGCTGCCCGAGGACCTCGACCACACCACCGCCCCGGTCATATTCTCTTATCCGGCATCGGCGCAGCTTGCCGCCCGCATCGACGGCCGCGAGATAGACCTCGGCACCATCGACAGGTCAACATCCATTCTTGCCGGACGCTACGATGTGGTTATCGTCGAGGGCGCTGGCGGCCTCATGGTACCGATTACCGACGAATTTCTCACCATCGATTATATAGCCTCGCGCAAGCTCCCCGTAGTGCTTGTCACCAACGGCGTCCTGGGTTCGATCAACCACACGCTTCTGTCGCTTGAGGCAATCGCCTCGCGCGGCATCGAACTCGCCGCCGTCATCTACAACAAACATTTCGACACCGATGCGGTAATCGCCGCCGACACCCTCGGCTTCATCCGCCGTCACCTCGCCCGCCGCTTCCCCGCCGCCGAGCTGATCGAGATGCCCGGCTTCATCGCGAAGTGACAAAAAAACGGCGGCGCCGAGGAGGCGTCGCCGAAGTGTACCCCCGAGGAGAATCGAACTCCTATTTAACGTTTAGGAAACGCTTGTTCTATCCGTTGAACTACAGGGGCGGGTGAATTCGGATATGCAAAGTTAGCGATTTTTTTGCGTCTGCCGAAAGTTTTCGGCATAAAAACGCCGTCCGGTCAGCATTTGGCTCAGGGCGCGCCCCGGTGCGGCCTGTCGCCGCAGACTCAGCCGCAGGGCTTTGAGTGCGATCCGTGCGATGGCTGTGATGGGATAGGCGGCTACGATGTAGAAGCCGAATGAGCGCAGCTGGCCGTCGGGCAGCGCTGCGCGTGCGGCGTGGGGCGTCGGGCCGTGGCGACCTATGATGATCGGCTCGAAGCGGCAGCAGGCTCCGGAGCGCCGTGCCTGAAGCAGGAAGTATTCGTCTTCGCCCGAGGTGACCGGCTCGGTGCCGGGACCGATCAGCGGTTCGAAAAGCAGCCCGGCAAGGGCGCCGCGACGTCGGAAAGCCAGTTCGACGGTGCCGCACCACAGGCCGCGTGGCATGCGCCCGGTGATGTCGCAAGCGGCGGCGGGGTAGGGCTTGGCCGGATGCCCTCCGGCATCGGCGTATCCGCACATTATCAGGTCGGCTTCGGGATGGTCGCTGAACGCGCCGATGAGTGCCCGCAGGGCGTCGGCATCATAGGCCATGTCGTCATCAGCATTCAGGATGATGTCGGCCCGGCAGTGGGCTATGGCGTTGTTGCGGTTGGCCGACAGGCCCCGGGCGTCGGTGCGGACGACGGTAATGTCTTCCCGCGCGTCGATTCCGGGCGGTACAGGAGCGCCGTCGTGCTGCTGCCACGATATGACGTAGCGGACGCCTTCGACACGCGGCAGCTGCGCGGGATCGAGCCGGAGCAGTGCGTCGGGACGCCAGGTAGCCATTGCCACGTCGAGAGTCATAGGCGTGAGGTCCATGCATTGAGGAAGCGGCGTGCCACTATGGCGCCGTCGTTGTGTTCTGTGACAAAGCGGCGCGAGGCCACTCCGATATCGCGTAGACGGTCGCGGTGTTCGACCAGCCGGCTGAGAGTCTCGACTAAGGCGTCGAGTGTCAGCGGCGCGTTGACTATAGGTCGGTTGTCCTTCTCGCCGATGAAGTCGTAGAATTCCGGTTCACCGCCGCTGACTGTGACCAGGCCGCGGGCCATGGCGAGCATGGCGTTGGTGGCCGGCGAGTAGCTGTAGATCTGGTCGAGAACCACGTGGCTGCCTTTCATGCGGCCCACATACTCACCGTAGGGTACATTCTCGACGATAGTCAGGCGGCAGCGCCCCGGATGGCGGGCGCAGACAGCCCGTGCGGCGTCCTCGAGCAGGCCGGTGCCTTTCTCGGCCAGCCGGCCGAGATGCCGTCCGAGGAAAAACTCCACGCATTCAGGATTTTCGGGGATGGTGTATTGCTCCATCGATGCAGTGTCGATGGGAATGCCTCCGTAGCTCACGCGGTCGCCGCCAATGAAACGGGCGGCCGCCACGTGGTATTCATAGAGCGCCGACACTACGCCGTCGACGCGGGTGTAGACATATTCGTCGAAGCTGCGGACGGCCGGGTCGAGCCACGCGCGGATCGAGGCCGGGTCTTCCAGCGCGTAGGGCGCGGGGCGCGCGCCTACGCGGTATTCGTTGTAGTGCAGCGGCGATGACGGATCCAGAGCCTCGGCTAGATATACGGCGTCCGTGCCTGCGGCGGTGAGGAATACCGAGCGGTTCTCGCCGCGGAGGCGGTCGAAGAAATATCGCAGCAGCCGTGGTTTGAGGGCCAGGAAGTGCGGATTCTGCAGCGCCACGATGTCATAGCCCCGCATCGAGGCGTGCAGTGTGTGGCAGCAGCGCCAGGCCAGCCGCAGGCCCCCGAGCTTGCCTGGGCGCCGGCTCAGGTCGATGTCGCGCTCGGTGCTCTGGAAGCCCGATCCCGACGACATCAGCGTCACATCGTGCCCCATGGCCCGCAGCGAGCGGGCGAGCTGGTTGTGCATGTTGCTGTAGTCGCCGATAAGCAGGATGCGGTATGTGTGTGCGGCGTTGCTCATAATATCTGCAAAGATACGCCAAAAGTGCGGGATCTACAAGCCCGCAGCCAGCGATTCGTACAGATCTATGTATTTCGAGAAATTGACGGCGCGGTCGAAGCGGGCGGCCACATTGGCGCGGCAGGCTTCGGGGCTGAAACGGCGCGTATCGGCGACCACGGCTTCGACGGCACGGGCTATGGCAGCTACATCTCCGGCGCCGACGGCTATGCCAGTGTCGTGAGCGATGGTCTCGGGGCATCCGCCCACGGCGTACATCACCACAGGTGTGCCGCAGGCCTGGGCTTCGAGCGACACCATGCCGAGCGTCTCGCCGTGCGACAGGCTCACCAGCACCGATGCCTCGGCGTAGTGGCGGCGCAGTTCGTCGATGCTGCCCACGCGTCCGATGCCTTCGATTCCCTCGGGCAGAGCTGCCGCCTGACGGCGCGACAGTCCGATAAGGCGCATGCGCCATCTGTCGGGGAGGAGCCGCCGCAGCTCGATGAAGTCGGCGAGCCCCTTGCGTTCGTCCCACTTGTATGCGACGCCGAGTGCGAGCGGCCGTCCGGATACTTCCGGGCGGCTTATCGCCGGGATGTCGATGCCGTTGGTGATCACTGTCGCCGGATAGCTGCCAAGAATTGAGCCCGGCAGGCAGTCGGCCACCCATTGCGACACGGCCACGATATGGAGCCTGTCAAGACCGACGAACGATTCTTTTTTGGTCCTGAAGTTGGCTGCCGCGCGGCCTTTGAACCAGCAGCCCGGATATGAGTCCGTGCGGGTGCAGTCCACGCAGCCGCGGGCGAGGCCCGCGCATCCGCCTGCATCGAAGAATGCACAGTGGCCCGTCAGCGGCCACAGGTCGTGAAGAGTCCATGTCACCGGGATGCGGCTTTCTCGCAGGTAGCTGAAAAGCAGCGGATAATGTAGAAAATAGCCGTGTATGTTGTGAAGCTGTATCACGTCGGGCCGCAGATCCTTTATCAAGGCGATCAGTCGCCGCGTCGGGCCGGCCGAATGGAGGCCGTGGCGGTCCGCCACACGTGTCATGGCACCATGCCATGACACGGAAAATATCGATACCAGTCTATGCCGGGTCGCCGGGTCGAAATCGTCGGCTACAGGCCCTGGCCGTCCGTAGGCCATGTGGCACTCCCAGCCGGCCGCTGTGGCGAGACGGTCGATCTCGTCGGCTATCAGTCCGGGCGCGGTGCGCCCTACGGTGGTATTGATCTGCAGCAGCCGTTTCATATTATCTGATTTATTCGGAAAGCTGTGACGCAGCTGCATCGCTGCCGGTGAGTGCGGCGGCCAGTGCGCGCAGGGCAGGTAAGTCACCGCGGTGCAGGCGGCTGCGGATGGTGAGTGCGGGCGCCACGACGGTCATGTCCTTCATGCGGGCGAGGGCGTCGGCCATGAGGCGCCCGGCGGCCGGTGCCCATGAGCCGTTCTCGATCAAGGCGACGGTGCGGCCCGTGAGGCGCTTGCTTTCGAGATGGTGCAGGAAATCATGCATGGCCGGGAACAGGCCGCCGTCGTAGGTCACCGAGCACAGCACCATGCGGCTGAGGCGAAAGGCCTCGGCCACGGCGTATGATACGTGGTGACGTCCGAGGTCGAACAGCACGACTTCGCCGGCGCCTGCTTCGCGTAGGGCGGTGGCCATGCGTCGCGCAGCCTCGGCCGTGCCTCCGTAAATCGACGCATACGCCACGAGCACGCCTTCTGTCTCGGGCTCGTATCGGCTCCATTTGTCGTAAAGCTGCCAGTAATGCGCGAGCCGGTCGGTCAGTACCGGGCCGTGGAGCGGCCCCACAACGGAAAATGGCTGTCCGGTAAGCTTTTTCATGACGGCCTGCACGCTGGGGCCGAAACGCCCTACGATATTGGTGTAGTAGCGTCGGGCCTCGGCATCCCATGCTTCGGGAGCCGACGACATGGCGAACGAGCCGAATGCGTCGGCTGAGAAGAGTACGCCGTCGGTCTCGTCAAGAGTCATCATTACTTCGGGCCAATGCACCATCGGGGCGGTGAAGAAGCGCAGCACGGTATGTCCCAGCGAGAGTGTGTCGCCGTCGCCGACTGTGTCGCAGCGCGAAGTGAAATCAATGTCTTCGAAGAAATCGGCGAGCATGGCTGCCGCCTTGGCCGTACAGGTAATCCGGATATCCGGATAGCGGCTGATGAGGGCGCCTATGCTGCCTGAGTGGTCGGGTTCCATATGCTGTACGATCAGCCGCGCGGGAGTGCGGTCCGTCTCTCGGAGTACATTTTCTATGGATTCGAGCCAGTCGCCGCAGCGGCGTGTGTCGACGGCGTCGATGACTGTGATCTGGTCGTCGACAATGATATATGAGTTATATGATATGCCAGCCGGTACGGGATACTGGCCTTCGAAAAGGTCGAGATTGTCGTCTTCGGCTCCGATGAACCGTATATTCGGAGTGATCGATTGCATATGATTTCAGCTTTATCGGTTTTGTCTTGCAAAATTACAAATATTTTTTTGAAAAGCCCGCATGTCCGTTTTCGGGCGCGTGTCCGGAAACGGACACCTGTGAATGTTGATAATATTATGCGAATCAATTGTTTGCGTATTTGGCACGCATTTTGGCGTATATTATGGCAAAACAGTACTGCTCGATAAAATGGACAGAGAAATAAGTAAAAGTGAAACCCGCCGACGCCTGTACCGCCGCATCGCCGCCGCAATTGTGGCGGCAGCGGCGGTGGCCGGTGCGGCTATAGCGGTAAAATCGATGCTGGTTCCGACCGTCGACGCCTCGACCCTGCGGCTGGCCGATGTTGACCGCGGCGACATCGACGTGACCGTCGCCGGTTCGGGCCGCGTGGAGCCGGCGTTCGAGGAAGTGATCAATTCGCCTCTTTCAAGCCGGGTGGTGGAGATCTACCACCGCAGCGGCGATGTGGTGGAGGCGGGTACGCCGTTGCTGCGTCTCGACCTCGACGCGGCCCGCACCGACTACGACAGCCGCCTCGACGAGCTGGCCATGCTGCGGCTGCAGCTGTCGCAGCTGCGTGCCAACAACCGAACCCGCACCGCCGAACTGCGCAAGCAGATCGAGGTCGCGCGCATGAAACTGCAGCGGCTCGACGCCGAGCTGGTCAACGAGCGCTATCTCGACAGCATCGGCAGCGGCACTACCGACCGCGTGCGCGAGGTGCAGTTCAACCGCAACGCCGGACGCCTCGAACTCGAGCAGCTCGAGCAGCAGCTCGCCAACGAGGCCGACGTCATGGCAGCCGACGAGCACCTCAAGCAGCTTGAGATAGAGATTAAGGAAAAGACCGTGGGGCAGCAGGCGCGGATGCTCGGCGACGCCGAAATACGCGCCCCCCGCCGAGCCACCGTCACGTCGATCGCCGACCGTCTCGGCGCTACCGTGGCCGCGGGACAGCAGGTGGCGTCGATCGCCGACCTGGG
>CABRGT010000027.1 GCA_902470475.1 uncultured Porphyromonadaceae bacterium
CGCTCGGACGCACCGACACCGTGCCCGACCGACGGCAGGCCATCGCCACGGCCATAGCGGCGGCCCATCCGGGCGACGTGGTGCTCGTGGCCGGCAAGGGACACGAGACCTATCAGATAATCGGGACGGAGACCCTGCATTTCGACGACCGCGAGGAAGTGAGCCGCGCTCTGGAGGCACGCTGCCCCGCAACGGACATAAACACATCAAAAAAAGAACAGTAACGGACGATGTTTTACTATCTGTTTGAATCATTACAGGATGCGGGAGTGCCCGGCGCACGCCTGTGGACCTACATCACTTTCCGCTCGGGCGTGGCATTCGTGATCGCGCTCATATTCGCCATCTTCGTAGGCAAGCGCCTGATCGAACGCCTGCAGAAAATGCAGGTGGGCGAGATCATCCGCAATCTCGACCTGGAGGGCCAGACCAAAAAGACCGGCACACCGACAATGGGCGGCGTGATAATCATACTGTCGATACTGGTACCGTGCCTTCTGGTGGGAAACCTGAGCAGCGTGTACATGCTGCTGATGGTGTTCGCGACGCTGTGGCTCGGCACCCTCGGCTTCCTCGACGACTACAAAAAACTGACCAAGCACAACAAGGACGGCATCAAGGGCAAGTACAAGATCGTGGGCCAGCTCGGCGTGGCCGTGATACTGGCCGGAGTGATGTATTTCAACTCCGACATGGTGATCGTGCAGAACAATGAAGTGATCTCCGAAACGACCTCGCGCGTGGAGGAAGTGATCTACGACAGCGACGTGACCAAGGCTCCCGAGACGACTCTGCCGTTCGTGAAGAACAACAACTTCGACTATTCGTGGCTGACTCAGTGGATGGGATCCGACGCCGGCGAGATCGGCGGATGGGTTGTGTTCCTGCTGATAGTGATGTTCCTGGTGACGGCGACATCGAACGGCGCGAACCTCAACGACGGACTCGACGGCATGACAGCCGGGCTGAGCGCCATAGCGGCCACGGCGCTCGCGGTGATGGCATACCTGGGAGGCAACGTGGTGTACTCGGCCTATCTCAACATAATGTACATACCGGGCAGCGAAGAGCTGGTGGTGTACATGGCGGCCTTCATCGGGGCGCTCATAGGCTTCCTGTGGTACAACAGCTACCCAGCCCAGGTATTCATGGGCGACACCGGGTCGCTGACTCTGGGCGGCATCATCGCCATCTACGCCGTGCTGATCCACAAGGAACTGCTGCTGCCGATCCTGTGCGCGCTGTTCTACATCGAGGACCTGTCGGTGGCCCTGCAGGTACTCTATTATAAGAAAACCGGCGGAAAGCGCATCTTCAAGATGGCTCCGCTGCACCACCACTTCCAGAAACCCGGCAATGCCGGCATCGACGCGCTGATCCAGCGGCCGATCGCTCCGGTGCCCGAAGCCAAGATCGTGACCCGCTTCTGGATCATCGGCATCATCCTGGCAGTGGTGACTTTCGTAACTCTCAAAATCCGCTAAATGACAACAGATATGGAAAAGAAACGACTCGTGATACTCGGTGGCGGCGAAAGCGGCACCGGCGCGGCGATCCTGGGCAAGGACCGCGGATTCGACGTGTTTCTGAGCGACAGCGGCCCGATAGCAAAAAAATACACCGACGTGCTCGATGCCGAAGGTATCCCGTACGAACAGGGAGGCCACACGCCCGAGCTGATACTGAACGCCGACGAAGTCGTCAAAAGTCCCGGCATCCCGCTGACGGCGCCGCTGATCGTCGAACTGAGCAGCCGCGGCATCCCCGTCATCAGCGAGATCGAACTCGCGGGCCGCTACACCGACTCAAAGATGGTGTGCATCACCGGCTCGAACGGCAAGACCACGACCACGTCGCTGATCTACCACATACTGCGACGCGCCGGCGTCGACGCCGGCCTGGCAGGCAACATCGGCAACTCCCTGGCCCTGCAGGTGGCCCGCGATCCGCACGAGGTCTACGTCATAGAACTGAGCAGCTTCCAGCTCGACAACATGTACGACTTCAAGGCCAACATAGCCGTGCTGCTCAACATCACTCCCGACCACCTCGACCGCTACGACTACAAGATGCAGAACTATGTGAACGCCAAGTTCCGCATCCTGCAGAACATGACGCCCACCGATTCGTTCATCTACTGGCACGACGACCCCGTGGTGAGCGCACAGCTCAAAACCATGGAGGTAGAGGCGGCCGTATATCCCTTCGCCGAACACCGCGAGGAAGACACGGCGGCCTACATCGACGCCAACGACGAGATGGTGATCAACACCCCGGGGACGTCGCTGACGATGCCCCGCGCCGACCTTGCGCTGCACGGGCTGCACAACATCTACAACTCCATGGCCGCGAGCCTCAGCGCGGCTCTGCTCAACATCAGGCGCGAGGACATCCGCGCGGCGCTGAGCGACTTCGAGGGCGTTGAGCACCGGCTCGAGCCTGTGGAGACCATCGGCGGCGTCGAATGGATCAATGACTCGAAGGCCACCAACGTGAACTCGTGCTGGTACGCGCTGGAGTCGATGAAACGGCCTACCGTGCTGATTCTCGGCGGCAAGGACAAGGGCAACGACTACACCGAGATTCTGCCGCTGGTACGCGAGAAGGTAAAGGCCATCGTGGCCATGGGCAAGGACAACGCCAAGATCCTGGACTTCTTCGGAAAGAACACCGACCTGGAAGTAGCGGACACGCACTCGCTGGACGATGCCGTGGCAGCATGCGCGCGACTGGCCTCGGACGGCGACACGGTGCTTCTGTCGCCCTGCTGCGCGAGCTTCGACCTCTTCAAGAGCTACGAGGACCGCGGACGGCAGTTCAAGGACCGCGTGCGGGCACTGAAGAATTGAAAAAAATCGGAATGCATAATTCATAATTAATGACAGCAGAAACTCTTACTCCTCAACAAGAAGCGTCGGCCACGCTTGCAGCCGACGCCCAGGCCGTGACGGCAGTGAAGCCGCGCGTCGACACCTACATATGGGGGTCGTACATAGCGCTTCTGATCGTGTCGGTGATCGAACTGTTCAGCGCCTCGTCGCAGGAGGTGCGGGTCGACGACATCTACGGGCCGATCATCCGCCATGCCATCTTCCTGGGACTGGGCCTGGCGCTGATGCTGGCCATACAGCGCATCCACTTCCTGCGGCTGTACTACATCATACCGACGTTCGTGCTGGCATCCATAGCCATGATGGTGTGGGTGCTCGTGGGCGGCATCAAGATCAACGGCGTCAAGCGCGCATTCTCGCTGGGCGGCTTCATGGTGCTCCCGGCCGAATTCCTGAAACTGTCGGTGGCGCTGGGCATAGCCTGGATACTGGCACGCTCGCAGATCAAGGTCAAAGGCAAGCACGACGTCAGCAACGGCGGCCTGATAGCTTGTACTGTCCTGGTGGCCATAAGCTCGGGCCTGCTGATCAACCAGGGACTGACGAACACCCTGCTGCTGATGGGCATATCGCTGGGCATGATGCTGATCGGCGGCGTGAGCTGGCGCAAGCTGGGCTATGTGGTGGCTATATATGCTGTGCTGGGCTGCGGACTGATGGCCTATAAGAAGCTGTCGGCACCGGAAGTCGTGATCACGCCGCAGGACATCGAGCTGGCGAAGATCAACGGCACGGAAGTGGTAGGCACGGGCGACCGCGGCGACCGCTCGCACACATGGGTCAAGCGTATCGAACGCCACTTCCGCCTCAACAAAAGCGCCGACCGGATCACCGACGAGAACAAACAGGAGCAGCTGAGCTTCATAGCGCAGGCCCACGGAGGCCTGACAGGCGTAGGAATAGGCAACTCGCGCGAGAACGCACGCCTGCCGCTGGCTTTCTCCGACTATATCTTCGCGATTATCGTCGAGGAACTGGGAGCCGTCGTAGCCCTGGGTGTGATGGTCCTGTACCTCTTTCTCCTGGGCAGGGCGGGCAGGCTGGCGATGGTGTTCAAGAGCACGCTTCCGTGCCTGCTGGTGATAGGATGCGCGCTGGTGATCTGCCTGCAGGCACTATTCCACATCTGCATCGTGACAGGCGTGTTCCCCGTGTCGGGACAGCCGTTGCCGCTGATATCTAAGGGCGGCACGTCGATCATAGCGACGTCGATCGCCCTGGGCGTGATGCTGTCGGCCTCGCGCTGGGCGGCCCGCACCACCGACGGCGAGGAAAGCTTCCGGCGCGAGCTGAATTCGCTGCCGCAGGAAATCGCGAACGCCAACCCTTCCAACATAAAGAATTAAAAACTTAAAATCAAGGCACTATGAGCGACACCTTCAAGCGAGTACTGATAAGCGGCGGTGGCACCGGAGGTCACATTTTCCCGGCCCTGTCGATAGCGGCGGCCATCAAGCGCCGCAGCCCCGGCTGTGAGATTCTGTTCGTAGGCGCGCAGGGCCGCATGGAGATGGAACGCGTGCCGGCGGCCGGCTTTCCGATCAAGGGACTGCCTGTGGCCGGATTTGACCGCAAACGCCCCTGGCGCAACGTGGCCGTGCTGTGGAAACTATGGAAGTCGCTGCGCATGGCCCGGAAGATCGTGAAGGACTTCAGGCCCCAGCTGGCGATCGGCGTGGGCGGATATGCGTCGGGGCCGACACTGAAAGCGGCGCAGCGGGCCGGAGTGCCGACACTGCTGCAGGAACAGAATTCCTACGCCGGAGTGACGAACAAACTGCTGGCGTCGAAAGCCGGCGTCGTGTGCACGGCCTACGAAGGCATGGAGCGGTTCTTTCCGGCCGGAAACATCATACTGACCGGCAATCCGGTGCGGTCGGCGCTCATGGGCGTGTCCATGACTCCGGCCGAGGCAAAGCAGGCTCTCGGATTCGATCCGGAACGTCCGCTTGTAATGGTCGTGGGCGGTTCGCTCGGCGCACGGACAATCAATCAGAGCATGGCCGCGGGACTTGACCGGCTGCTCGACGGCAACGTGCAGGTGCTGTGGCAAACGGGGCGCTCGGGCGAGGACACCGGCCGCGAGGCTACCGCCGGCCGAAAGGACGTGAAGGCGACCCCCTTCATCTCCGACATGGCCACAGCCTACCGCGCCGCCGACCTGGTGGTGTCGCGCGCCGGAGCCGGCACCATCAGCGAGCTGCAGCTGCTCGGCAAGGCCACTGTGCTGGTGCCGTCGCCCAACGTGGCCGAGGACCATCAGCGCAAGAACGCGCAGGCACTGGCCGACCGCGACGCCGCCGTGATGATCCTCGACGCCGACGCACCATCGCAGCTTGTCGGTGAAATCAAAAAGCTGATGGCCGACCCCGACGCACGGCGGCGGCTGAGCGAGAACATATCCGGGATGGCTCTGCGCGACGCCGACGAGAAAATCGCCGACGCAGCCGAGTCACTGATCAAAAAATCTGAATCCGAAAAATGAAACGAGTCTACTTCATAGGCGCCGGCGGCATAGGCATGGCCGCGCTGGAACGCTATTTCCTGTCGAAGGGAATGAAAGTGGCCGGCTACGACCGCTTCCCTACGGCTCTTACCGACGAACTGATCCGCGAAGGAGTCGACATTGTGTTCGACGATGATGTGTCGCTCATCCCGGAGGAATTCCGCCAGCCGTCGGATGACACACTGGTGGTGTACACGCCTGCCGTCCCGGCCGACGCGGCCATCATGTCGTACTTCAGCCGCGGAGGCTTCAATCCGGTGAAACGCGCGGCCGCCCTGGGGCGCATCACGGAGTCGTCGAAGGCGATCTGCGTGGCGGGCACACACGGCAAGACCACTACCTCGTCTATAGCAGCACACATCCTGCACGAGTCCTCCATGGGCTGCAACGCTTTCCTGGGCGGCATCCTGCTGGGCTACAACAGCAACCTGATGCTGTCGGCCACGTCGCCCTTCTCGGTGGCCGAGGCCGACGAATACGACCGCTCGTTCCACCGCCTGACTCCCTACATAGCCGTGATCACGGCCACCGACCCCGACCACCTCGACATCTATGGCACGGAGGAGGCTTACCTGGAGTCGTTCGCCCACTTCACGGAACTGATCCGTCCCGGCGGCAAGCTACTGGTCCACACAGGCCTGAAACTTGTTCCAAGGCCAGGCAAGGAAGTGGAGACCTTCACATACAGCCGCCACGAGGGCGACTATCACGCCGAAAATATCCGTCGCGGCGACGGACGCATCGTGTTCGACTTCATCTATCCCGGCGGACGGCTCGATGATGTCGAGCTGGGCGTACCTGTCGACATCAACATCGACAACGCCATCGCGGCCATGGGCGCCGTGCATCTCAGCGGAGCTTTCGAACCGGAGAACGTGCGCAAGGCCATGGCATCCTTCCCGGGCGTGGAACGGCGGTTCCAGTGCCACCTGCGGCAGCCCGGGCCGGACGGGAAAGTCGTGATCGACGACTACGCGCATCACCCCGACGAGCTGGCATCGTCGATCCGCTCGGTGAAGGCTCTCTACCCCGGCCGCCATCTGACCGTCGCTTTCCAGCCGCATCTCTATACGCGCACCCGCGACTTCGCTCCCGAATTCGCCGAGGCTCTGTCGATGGCCGACGCCGTGGTGCTGGCCGATATCTATCCGGCCCGCGAAGAACCTATCGAGGGCGTGACGTCGAAAATCATTTTCGACCGGATTAATGTGGCCGACAAAGTGATGATTTCGAAAGAAGATTTTGTAAATACGCTGAAAAAACGTAACTTTGACATATTATTGACTGCCGGAGCCGGCGACATGAGCTTCAGCGTGCCTGCGCTGTGCCGTGCCATCGACCCCGCGCACACGATTAATTACGTAAACGACAAATGATTAACCGCCATCCGCTCGTTGCATTCTGCCTTACGGTAGTCCTGCTGGTCTACCTGGCATTCTCTCTGCCTGCGACAGCCGAGATGGCCCGCGACGACTATTTCACCGCATGCCGCATCAATGTGGCCGACTCGCTGCACACGGGATTCGTCAGCGAGGCCGACATATCGGCCGAATGCGGCGGTATCATGCAGTGGATCGGACAGCGGCGCCGCGGCGAAGTGAGCCTGTCGGCGCTTGAGGCGACGCTGCGCCGGTGCGACAAGATAGAACACGTGAACGTGAGCGTGCACAACGACGGCTCGCTTGCGATCGACGTGGTGCCGATGGTGCCGGTAGCGCGCGTGTTCGACGTGGACGCCTCGTACTATATCAACACCGAGGGCAAACGCATATCGGCCGACCCGCGCTATCACGTTGACGTGCCGGTGGTGGTGGGCTACTTCCCGGCCGAGCGGCCGGCGACGCGCCTGCTGCCGCTGCTCGACTACATATCGGCCGACGAGGAACTCGACGCCCTGGTGTCGACCGTGAAGCAGGAGCGCGACGGCGACATAATCATCGTGCCCAACATCCGCGGCCACGTAGTAAACTTCGGCGACACGAGCCGGGTGGCCGACAAGTTCGGACGCCTGACAGCCTTCTACCGCAACGTGATGCCGCGCCGCGGCTGGGAGATGTACGACACGGTCAGCGTCAAGTGGGGAGGCCGCGTGGTGGCCACCCGCCGCGACAAGGCTCTCAACACATCGATGCTGGCCGCGGCCACCGAGGAGTTCGACGACATCGACGACATGGAGACAATGGTGACGCCGCTGCACACCGACTCGACCGTAATACAGTGAAAAGCAAACAGAGTATCAGACAACATACAGCCAAAAACAACAGAAAATGGAATCCAGATATATCGTAGCCGTCGAGATCGGCAGTTCGAAGATCAAGGGCATCGTGGCGGCCGTGGATGAGGCCGCGGGCATCACGGTGATCGCCGTGGAGGAGACAGACTCGGCCGACAGCGTGCGCCATGGCCGCGTGCAGAACGCGCGCGAGGTCGGCATCCGCGTCAACGAGATCATCCGCCGGCTCGAAAACAACCCGCGACTGGCCAACGGCACGATCCGCTCGGTGTACGTGTCGAACGGAGGCCGCTCCGTGGTGTCGCGTCCGGCACAGGCCGACATAAGCCTCGGCGGCGACGTCGAGATAACCGCCATGACGCTGGAGAAACTCCACAAGGAGGCGCGCTACAATCTGGCGACCGACCGCGACGTACTGGCCATCAGCGACCGTCGGTTCACGGTCGACGGCACCGAAGTGAAAAAGATCGTGGGCACGTTCGGCAGCTCGGTACGCGGCGAATTCACCATCGTGACAGTATCGCCCGAGAACCGCCGGAATCTGGAGAGGGTGCGCATCGAATCGCGCGGCACCGATATTCCGCGGCAGTACATACCGCGCCCCGTGGCCCTGGCCGACATGCTTCTGAGCGACAGCGAGCGGCAGCTGGGCAGCGTACTGATAGACTTCGGCGCCGAGACCACGACCCTGGCCGTGTACCGCGACAACGCCCTGCAGCTGATGGCCACCCTGCCAATGGGCGGCGTGAACATCACGCGCGACCTCAGCACAGGTCTGGGCGTGACGGTGGAAGTTGCCGAGAATATCAAGATGACCAAGGGCCGCGCCGTAGCCGAGCGACTCAAGAATATGACAGCCGACGACGAATCGGCCGAGATAGTCAACTATGTGTCGGCCCGTGCCGGCGAGATCATCGCCAACGTGGTCAACTATCTTGAGCATGCGGACATAAAGATCGGAGATCTGCCGGGCGGCATCGTCATCACCGGCGGCGGATCGCAGCTGGCCGGCCTGGACGAGATGCTGGCCACGCAGACCAAGGCGAAGGTGCGCCACGCGGCCATCGACGCCACCATAGGCGGCGCGCCCTACAACACGGTGAAAAACGCCGACGTGATAGCGATGGTGCGATATGCGGCCGCACAGAGCGCCGACACATGCCTCGTGTTCGCCGACACCGCAACTGATACGGCCGAGACCGAAAGAGGCGCCGCCGCACAGGGCGCGACCGGCCGACCGACAGTCCGCACCACCGAACGGCCAGCACAGACCTACACTCCAGCGCAGAGCGGCACTCGACGTGCGCCGGCACTCGATGATCCCGGCCTGCTACACGACGATCCGGACGATATACTGGTCGATCCCGTCATCGACGACGACGAGCTGCCCACCCCGGAAAAGGGCGAAAGCGCCAACGTCACCCGCAAGCGCCTGCTCGAACGCCTGAAGACGTTCTTCACAAAGCCTACCGAGGACGACGACCTCGACAGTACGGGCGAAAATGATCTCGATTAACTCACCACTCAAACAGATTTAAGAAAGCAATGGCTCCTGAAGATTCACAATATCTCGACAAATACTCACAGAACGAGTCGGCCAACGATGAAGAACGCAACCACATCATAGTGGTGGGTGTGGGTGGCGGCGGCAGCAACGCCGTAGACCACATGTACCGCCAGGGAGTGGAGCACGTGTCGTTTGTAGTGGCGAACACCGACAAGCAGGCTCTGCGCGAATCGTCGGTACCCAACAAGCTTCTGCTCGGCCCGATGACCACCCGCGGCCGCGGCGCCGGCGGCAATCCCACCGTGGCATCGAAAGCCGGCGAAGAAAGCGCGGCCGAAATCGCCGACATCTTCGACGAGGACATCGACATGGTGTTCGTGACCGCCGGCATGGGCGGCGGCACAGGCACAGGCGCCGGACCGGTTGTGGCCCGTATCGCCAAGGAAAAGGGCCTGCTGACGATCGGTATCGTGACGATCCCCTTCAAGTTCGAAGGCCTGCGCAAGATCCAGAAAGCCCTGGACGGCGCCAAGGAGATGAGCAAGTACGTCGACGCCATCATGGTGGTCAACAACGAACGCCTGGTGGAGATATACCCCGACTTCGACTTCGAGCTGGCATTCGCCAAGGCCGACGACGTGCTGTCGACCGCCGCAAGCTCCATCGCCGAAATCATCACCCGCAAGGGTTACATCAATCTTGACTTCAACGATGTGAACGCGACCCTGCGCGAGGGCAACACGGCCATCATCGCCGTGGGCTACGGCGAGGGCGAGAACCGCGTCACCAAGGCCATCCAGGACGCGCTCCACTCGCCGCTGCTGAAGAACACCGACGTATTCTCGTCCAAGCGCATTCTCTTCAATCTCTACTACTCGCGCACGGCACAGACGCGATTCAAGGCCTCCGAAGCGCAGGAACTCAACGACTTTATCCGTCGCGTAGAGCAGGAAGTCGACGTGATATGGGGTATCACCTACGATGAGACACTGGGCGACAAGGTGAAGTTCACGATCCTGGCCTCGGGCTTCGACGTGACCGTCGACGAAGAGAACGGCACAGTAATCGAATCAAACGCCAAGGGCGGAGAAGGAGAAGTCAACATTCAGGAAATCAGCGACGTCTATGGCAAGGACTGGGTGCAGAACCTGGAACGCGAACGCGAGACCCGCAACTACATACTGCTCGACCCCGACAATCTGGACGACGACTCGAGCATCGAGGCCTTCGACAAGGAGCCTACATTCGCACGCAACCGCCGCAAGAAGTCATCGGGTGGCGCAGGCGAACGCGAAGCAGCAGCTTCGGCGCCGTCGGCCGCAGACGACACTGACGAATTCCGCATAACTTTCGGCGACGATGACTGAACCATTGCGGGACGCACTGCGTGGATCCACCGCCCGGCGGTAAACCTTCTCGCCGGCCATACGTTTGAATAATATGAAACCGAAACTTGTCATATCGACCGGCGCCGGAATGAGCGCCGAGAGCGGCATCGCCACTTTCCGCGACGCCGGCGGACTATGGGAGAACTATCCGGTGATGGATGTGGCCAGTGCCGACGGCTTCCGCCGCAATCCGCAGCTGGTGCACGACTTCTACAACAAGCGCCGGGCAGAGCTGGTCAAAGCGCAGCCCAACGCCGGCCACCGCGGTCTGGCGGAACTTGAGAAGGACTACGACGTGACGGTTATAACCCAGAATGTCGATGACCTGCACGAACGCGCCGGTTCGTCGAAGGTGCTGCACCTGCACGGCGAGCTGATGAAGGTGCGAGCCATCGACGACGAGTCGAGGGTCTACACCCTGCATCCGGGCGAGCTGTCGACTACGCCGCATACCGTGATCGACGGCCATCGCGTGCGGCCGCATATCGTTTTCTTCCAGGAAGCGGTCCCCAATTTCGAACCCGCCACCGAGATAGTGTCGGAGGCCGACGTATTCGTGATCATAGGCACGTCGCTGGCCGTATACCCGGCCGCGGCACTGCTCAACAACGTGCGCCCCGGCACTCCGGTCTACTATATCGACCCGAATCCGGCAGCCGTTCCGGCCGGAGTCCGCGTCATCCGCGCCACAGCCACCGAAGGCGTCGACATCCTCGCCCGCGAACTGCGCGCCGCAAACAAATAAAACATAACTGACTATGGAAAGTACACGTCAAGCCAAAATCGCCCGACTGCTCCAGAAGGAGCTGAGCGAGATATTCCGCCAGCAGACAGCCAAGACCCACGGTGTGATCGTATCGGTCAGCGCCGTGCGTGTGTCGCCCGATCTGTCGGTGGCAAAAGTCTATCTGTCGATATTCCCGTCGCCCAAGGGCGCCGAGATGCTGGAGTCGATCAAGCAGTCGGCCCGCACGGTGCGCTACGAGCTGGCGCAGCGCGTCCGCTTTCAACTGCGCAAGACGCCCGAACTCCAGTTCTATCTCGATGACTCGCTGGATTATCTGGAGAACATCGACCATCTGCTCGAAAAATCCTGACTGAGCCACTCCGGTAGTCGATGTTGTCACTCAGGATAGCACTGCGCTATCTGCTTTCGAAAAAGTCGCATAGCGCCGTCAATGTCATCTCGGCCATCTCTATAGCCGGGGTGGCGGTGGCGACTGCGGCCATAGTGGTGGTGCTGTCGGTGTTCAACGGCTTCACGGCTCTGTCGGAGAGGCAGTTCTCACATATCGACCCCGATGTACTGGTGACGCCGACACGGGGCAAGACAATAGTACGGGCCGACTCTCTGGCCGAGGCTATCGCGGCCCTGCCGGAAGCTGGCGCCGCGGTGCCCTCACTCACCGAACGCGCGCTGGCCGTGGCCGGCGACAGCCAGCTTGGCGTAGTCATCAGCGGCGTGGGCAGCGGATACGGCAGCGTGGCCGACCTGGATGCCATCACTGTCGACGGCGCCTACACAGACACTCTTCCGAAGATCGTCGCAGCAAATACAGACGGTGCGTTCCCCGCAGGCACGGCCGTCGGCGTACTGGCGCAGCTTGGCGCGCCGGCCTCATCGATCGACATCTACGTGCCGCGCCGCACGGGCCGTATCAATCCGGCCAATCCGGCTGGGTCGTTCCGGCAGATAACCATCGTGCCGACGGCGTTGCTGCAGACCGACCGCATGGAGTTCGACGCCGACCATGTCATAGTACCCATCGATGCGGCGCGGCTGCTGCTTGACTATGCCGACGGCGAAGCATCGGAAATTCAGGTGTCTGCCGCAGGCGGCATCAGCGACGAACAGCTTGCCGACGCCGTGATCAGACGGCTCGGCCCCGGCTACAGCGTGGCCACGCGGCGTCAGCAACAGGCCGAGAGCTTCCACATGATAGCCATCGAGAAGTGGGTCACGTTCATGATGCTGGTGTTCATCCTGGTGATCGCGGCGTTCAACATAGTGTCGACACTGTCGCTGATGGTGATCGAAAAGCGCGACAACATGGCGACCATGCGGTTCATGGGCGCATCGAAGTCGCTGGTACGCCGTGTGTTCATGCTTCAGGGCGCAATCATCACGGCCGCAGGCGGCCTGATCGGCATAGTGCTGGGACTGACGCTGTCGCTGGCCCAGCAGTGGGGTGGCTTCATCCGCCTGGGAGCTGACCCGACCAAACTGACCGTCACCGTCTATCCGGTGCGCGTAGAGGCGGCCGACATTCTGGCCGTAGCTGCCCTCATAGCCGCCGTAGCACTCATAACAAGCCAGATGACGCGCATATTCACACGAAAAATCGCTTAAACCATCAAGCTATGCAGACTGTAATGTTTTCCGATACAGTATTCGGCCCGATACACTCCCGTAGGCTGGGATCGTCGCTGGGCGTGAACCTGTCGCCGCGCGACGGCAAAGTGTGCACCTTCGACTGCCTCTACTGCGAGGCGGGCTACAACGCCCAGGGACCCGGCACGAGCGGTCTGCCGCGACGAGACGAGGTGGCACGGCTGCTCGAAGCACGGCTCCGGCAACTGAAAGCAGAAGGCACTCCGATCGACGTAATCACATTCTCGGGCAACGGCGAACCGACGGTCAATCCCGACTTCCCGGCTATCATCGACGACACCCTGGCTCTGCGCGACAGGTATTATCCGGAGGCCAAAGTAAGCGTACTGTCGAATTCGACCATGCTCGGACACCCCGACACAGCCGAGGCTCTGCGCCGGGTCGACAATTGCATTCTGAAGCTCGACAGCGCCGTACCCGCTACAGTGCGGCTGCTCGACCGACCCACTTCTCCGGCCTTCGACATAGAAAAGGTCATAGACCAGCTGGCAGGATTCGGCCCGGCGGCCATCATACAGACAATGCTCACCCGCGGCAGCCACGAGGGAGCGGCCGTCGACAACACCACCGATGCCGAAATCAACGCCCTCATCAGCGCATACCGCCGGATCGGGCCACGCGAGATCATGCTCTACTCGCTCGACCGCCCTACCCCGGAGCTGTCGCTGCAGCGCGTGCCGCGCGAGGAACTCGAGGCCGCGGCGGCACGCATCATCGCCGCCACCGGCATACCGGTACAGGTGGCCTGAGATTTTTTACGGCTCCTACGGCGCAAGACAGTTGACTTTCTCGGTGTAATGTATTATCTTTGCAGACACTAACCTTTCAACTGACCAAGCCATGAAAATAGCAGTATATTGCAGCTCGGTGGAGAACCTGCCGCCGCGCTGGATCGAGGGAGCGGTCGTCACGGGCCGCTGGATCGGAGAGCACGGCGCACAGATGGTGTACGGAGGCGTGGACGCAGGCCTGATGACAGACGCGGCCCGCGCCTGCAAGAAAGCCGGAGGCACAGTGGTGGGCGTAGTGCCCTGGCGGCGCGCCGACCAGGCCTCATGCCTCAACGACGTGCGCGTGCCCGCGTCGGACCTCAACGACCGCAAAGGAGTCATGCAACTGCTGGCCGACGCATTCGTGGTGCTTCCGGGCGGCTACGGCACACTCGACGAATTCTGCACATCCTTCTCGTACATCAACTTCACCCACCACCGCGACAAGCGGATAATCGTCTACAATCCCGACGGACTTTACGACAACCTTCTGGCACAGTTGCGTGTTTTTGTAGAACGCGGACTCATGGGCGCCGACCGGCTCGACATCCTTGAGGTCGTAACCGAGCCGGCCGAAATCGCTGCCGCGCTCGACCGTTTCACCGAACACTTCAAAAACTCGATCAAATGAAAAGCCGACTCTACACACGCACCGGCGACCAGGGCACGACCTCGCTCGTCGGCGGCACACGCACACCTAAAGATTCACCGCGCCTGGAGGCTTACGGCACTGTCGACGAACTGAATTCATGGCTCGGACTACTGGCCGCCTCGACCGTCATCACGGACGAAAGACGCGCCGACCTGCGCAGAATCCAGAACCGCCTGTTCGATATCGGAGCCGCACTGGCTACCGAACCCGAATCGGCCTGGCAGCCCGAACTGCCCGGTCCGGAAGCCATCGAAGCCATCGAACACCTGATCGACAGCATCGACTCGCGACTGCCACAGCTGCGCGAGTTCATCCTCCCGGGCGGCCATCCCGACGCGGCCCGCGCCAACATAGCCCGCACAGTGGCGCGCCGGGCAGAGCGCCGCATCGTAACACTGGCGACCGAAGTTCCGGTCGATCCGTTCATAACGCGATATATCAACCGACTGAGCGATCTGCTGTTCGCTATCGCACGCGAAATCAATCTCGACGCGGGCGTGGCCGAAGTGACCTGGCGACGCGAGTGCTGACCAAAAAACTGACGCAGCAGCCCGGCCGGATTACCGACCAGGCTGCCGTGTTTATGCAGTAGATGCGTCCCGGTGTCAGAAGTTGAACTGGAGCATGGTGTTTATACGGTTGTCCGAGCGGGAAGCGCCGTCCATGTCGACGCGTCGTCCGTGAAGATACTCGACACCGCATTGCAGCCCGGGCATTATGGTATAGAAAACGTTGGCCGACAGATACTGCGCATACTTGTACTGTTCGTCCCACGGGGTTGAACCGTCGGCATAGCGGTCGGCATATGCGCGGTCCTGGCTATAGGAGACCGATGCGAAGACTTTGGGCGAGAACGTGTACTGCAGGCCGGCATATGCGCCCCAGGCCTTGACGGCATCAAGCCGGCCCGGACTTGCCGCATCGGGCGACAGATCCAGCCCGAGACCTGCCAGATCCTGAATGTAGCCGCCTATTCCGCGGCCATAAGCGGCCTGATAGTAGACCTGAAGCGGAGTTGATCCGACAGGCGTGCTGCCGCTCATCTTTATGCCCCAGCAGGTTTTGTTGCGGTTCTTGTCGGAGACGAGATCGCGATACTGGATGTTACGCATCAGGGCCGAAAAACGGATCCATCCGTTCTCGTCGTCCCAGCTGTACTGGAAGAATGCGGGAATGTCCGGGATGCGCTGGCTTACGTCGCGTGTCCGGGACGACAGGGTCATGCTGACAGACGAAAGCTCCAGACCTATGCCGACCTTTATCCGCTTCCCGAAAGCGTGTGTGTAGTCGATAAGGTTGTTGGTGACACCCACCAGTCCGCACGGGCCTTCGCTGTCGATGGTCGGGGGTGCTGCCGCGCCGTCCTCAAACAGCGAAGCGGTATGGCCTACAGTGAATCCCCTGTAGGTGATATAGGCATGATTGAGCTTGAAAGCGCCGCCGTTGCCGGAGAATTTTCCGCTTATATAGGCTCCGACCTTGTTGTCGGTGCCGGGCAGGGCTATGAAATTGATGAAAATCTTGCTCTGGCCCAGGCTGCCCTGAAGCTTGCCGCCGTTGCCGGCCGGAGTGTCAAACGGAATGTCGGCAGTGACGAAGTCATTGGGATCATCGACAGGATTTCCCCAGTCGAAGAGTCCCACTCCCTTGATAACGCCTCCGATTCCGAGATAGAACAGATTGTTCTTTCCCTTGATCGCAAAGCGAGGAGCGCCGGGTTCGTTGAATCTCTTGGGGGCGTTCTCGATAAAGGCATTGTAGACTTCCTCGTCGGGCTGGCCGGCATTGAAGATGACCTGTACCTCTCCTTCGTCGGGCAATGCCGGATGGTTCTGAGCCAGAACGGCCGCCGGCATTGCCACGGTCGCGCACAGCAGTGGAATTAATAGTTTCATAGTGTTCTAAACGTATTCGTTGCTCATGCGGAAAGTGAATGTCCGGCGACGGATGACCACGACGACCGCAAAAAGCATGGTTAATATAAAATTGAACATGAATGGGAAATGATTGCCTGTGATTCCGAAGATATTGCGGAAGAAGTCGACGATGAACGGCGTGACTGCCACGGCGATATAATTGACCGACAGCACGATGGCCAGTGCAAGCGTGGATTTGCGTCCGTCGGTCACGGTATAGGTGGCCTTGTCGTAGATCACAGGCTGGAACACGCCGTAGCCGAATCCCATCAGGAGCGCCGCGATGTAGAGCAGAAAGTGTTCGCGGGCGACAGCCATCAGCAACAGTCCGGCCGCTATCGACAGGGCGGCGAGCAGCGAGGTGCGCTGGCCGAACAGGCGTATGACATACGGCAGGATAAAGCCCGGCAGAAAGACGGCGAGATAGAACAGCGCGGTCACCGTGCCGGTGATATCGCTGCTGAGGTGGTCTTCCTGAATCAGGAACGGCAGGTAGTAGGATATGATCGTCACGGCATATGTCGTGAACGCATAGAGCGCGATGAGTCCGACTATACGGCTGACAATGAATCCCGAGCGAATCTTCTCGCCCGTCACGGGCATACCCACTCCCGACACGGCCTCGGCGGCTTCCGAACCGGCTCCGGGCGGAGCCGTGTTCATTTTGGCGGATGCCGTGGGGTTGACGTTGCGCACGAATATCATCAGGGCCAGCGGAATAGCCGGAATGAGATATACAAGGAAGGGAAGATGCCAGTTGCCGTGGTTGAGCCATCCGACAGCGAAAGTAGCCAGTACAAGAGCGACATTAGATATGCCGCTCTTGATACCGAGCTGCTGCATGCGGTATTTACCCACGAAAATATCGGCGATAAGACCTGCTGCGAGCGGGATCACCAGGCCACAGCCGCACCCAAGGAGGCAGCTTACCAGGATGAGCATCGTCATCGAGTCGGCAAAGAAATAGAGAATGCCGGCAAGAAGATAAATCGCCAGACCGATCACCACGATCCTGACCTTGTCACGCGATTCCGAGAGCTTGCCCGAAAACAGCACGAACGGTATTATCAGGACGTTGGGCAGCACGGTCAGAAGCTGTATCTCCAGATCGGATGCCGACGGGAAGATCCTGTCGAGATTGCCAAGCATCGGGCTGACGGCCAGCCCCGGGAGGTTGACCACCAGCGAGACCGACCATATCGCCAGCAAAGCCGGCAATGTGATCGTGCCTTTTCCGGTGGGGATTTTCATAACATATGATTGAAGAATTGTCTGAAAAAGCGGACTGTCATTTCTCCTCGGCCTCCTCTATATAGGCTTTCCTGATCTGCTCGGGGGTAGGCTGATAGCCGGCCGGCCACTTTGACACCTGCGAGGGCTTGCGGCCTTCGATCTGCCAGTCGAAAGGATAGAAGTCGGATTTGCTGTCGCGCCATGATTTCTTACGCAAAGCGTAGACAATCAGCGGCAGAGAGATGAACACGGCAACGCCGAGAATAAGCACGCCGACATAGACGGCGGGGCTGCCGGTCTTGATCTGCGACGGCGGGATGAAACTCAGGACTCCTGCCACTACGGCACCGGCAACGCCGAGAATGGTCACAAACCACATGCCGAACTTGCCGCCGGGCACTCTGAATCCGCGTGTCTTTTCGGGCGCGGTGTGACGCAGGCGTACGAATGAGATGTATATCGTCACGACCATGATCAAGTATATGATCGTCGACATCTGGCTAAGGATCTGATAAGCCGACTCGACCGAAGGAAGCAGGACGAGCACGAGCGAAAGCAGCGTGACGATAGCGGCCTGAATGTAAAGTATAGTGGTCTGGATGCCGTTCTTGTTGGTGTGCTGGAGAGCGCGGGGCAGGTATCCTGCCTTACCCACGGCGAGAATACCGGCCGACGGGCCAGCGATGACGACACTGACCTGTCCGAGAACGCCGAAGGTGATCAGTACGGCCATGACATTTCCGAGCCAAGGCACACCAATGGCGGTCCACAGATCGTCGTAGGCCACGAGCAGGCTCTGCAGCAGGTTGATCTTGCTCTCGGGAATGACCACGCCTATGGCAAGGGTGCCGAGAATAAATATGGCCAGAATGATGAGCGAGGCAATGAAAATCGACTTCGGGAAGTTTTTGGCCGGATTCTTCATGCCGGGCACCTGCACGGCCTGGATCTCCATGCCCGCATAGAACAGAAAGATACTTGCCGCAAGAACTATCGTGCCGAACTGCGAGAAGTCGGGCCAGAACGGTTTGTCGAGCGGAAGGTAAACGGGCTTGCCCATCAGCAAGTATACGACGCCCATCACGATAAGCACGGCGGCCGGGATTATCGTGCCGCACAGACCGCCCATCGTACTGAGCCTGTTGGCATATTTCATGCCACGGAATGTGTTGAACGTGCACACCCAGTAGACGCCAAGCACGATCAGCAGAGTGTAGATCCTGTTTCCGGCGAGTCTTGCGTCAAATGCTTCGGGCCAGAAGATATATGCGAGCGCTACAGCGCCGAACATCAGCACGGCCGGGAACCATATCACGACCATCTGCCATTCGAGGTACATGCTCAACCAGCCCACGCGGGTGCCGAAAGCTTCCGACACCCAGCGGAATACACCGCCCGAACGCGTATAGGTCGACGCCAGTTCGGCGCAGACAAGCGCGTACGGCACCAGAAATACGACGGCGGCAAAAACATAGTAGAAAATCGAGGTGAATCCGAACTCGGCCTGTGATGCAAGGCCACGCATGCTCAGGACCGTCGTGACGATCATGATGGCCATCGCCATCATCGAGATCTGCTTTTTGGCTCCTCCGGCAGGATGGTTCACCGGAGTTGTCTCTTTCACTTCGCCCGATGCGGAAGGTTTCTGCGTAGAGGCGGAAGCAGAAGTTTTGGTATAGTCAGCCATAGCGGTTATATTTTTAATGTTTGGAGAAAAAAGGGCGGCACCGGACCATAGATCCAGTGCCGGCCCCCTGTTTAGTGTCTGATTTCATGAGGGCTGTCAGCATCCCTCATTGAGCTTTCTCCGGAGAGTATATGTGGCCTTAGCGGGCAGGATAGACAACCGGGTATGCTTCAGCAAGCTTGGTGCCTACCTTGTAGTGTATACCGGGCTGGGCGGTGAAGCTTACGTTGCTGGAGGCCTCGAATACCATGACGATATCCGAACCGCCGAACTGGAAGTATGAAATTTCCTCGCCCTTGTGGAGCACCTTGCCGACCTCAGCGGTAAGAACCACCGAAGAAACCTGGGCCATGCCCATAGGCAGGACAGCTACCAGGCCGATAGGACTGTCGATGACGATCAGACCGCGGCACTGCATGAATTCGTAGCCGGGTGAATCGGGAGCGTCGAGATGGCGGATCATCTTGACGTGGTTTCGTCCGTCAGGAATGGCTTCGTCTTGATCGGCAACTACTTCGAGATATACCGTTCCCTGAATGAAACGCGATTCAAGAACACGTCCGGCCACAGGCGCGTGCTGGCGGTGATAGTCCGTGGTGTTAAGGAAGGCATGCATCCAGTGTCCGCCTTTGAAGCGGTCCTTGTAGGGACTGCCGTCGAGGAGTTCTTCAATCTTCCAGCGGATACCCTTGATGTCGACCTGCGAGTCCTCGCTTACTTCCCACTGTCCGCCGAAAGTAGAGTCGGCAGGCGAAGTGATTATGCGGCTGTCGTCGATGGCGGCGATGGGGTGTGTACCGGGTTTGAAGTGGCGTGCGAAGAACTCGTTGAATGTTTTCCATCCTCCGTGAGGCTGGATATATGAATCCATGTTGTAGGCGGGCGAGTTGTAGTATGACTGGACGGCCTCCGGCGTAAGTGATTCCGGCTGGTCCATCCACTTGCCGAATTCCTGGATGTATCGTCTCATCCACAGCGACAGCGGAGTGAGCGGTTCGGCCGGATCATGCGGCATCACAGCGTTCTGAAGGCTCTTCACAGGCTCCTGATCGAGGATAAAGTAGAAGAGGCACACGTGTTTGTAGACTATCTTGCCGGGCTGGTTCTCGACCGGTACCCATGTGAGCTGGGCGTCGAGCCATTTGTAGTAGTCTTCGAGACTGTTCATTTCGTCCATCTCGACGGCATTGTATGACTTAGCCTTGTCAAATGCCTGCTGGAATTTGTCTTGCCAACCGTTTTTCTGGATCATGTCCAGCAATTCCTGTACAATCGGCTGGTGGGAAGTAGTTGCCATATTCGTTTTTTTGTTTAGTTATTATTTGCCCATGAGAGGGTGTGTTTATGCTTTCTTGTTCGTCTCAGTATCGCGGGTAGTATTATTCCGTTTTCCAAGTATTATTTCTTCTAAATTCTGTATAATAACATACTCCCGACGACAAAAGTTTCGGAATAATGTGATTTTTAACCGCTTTTTCCATAAAAACTTAAAGTCACGCCGACGGAAGGCATCAGTCTCCACCGCCCCGTAACTGTGCACACCCTGCGGCAAGTGTATGGCGGCTATCAGCTACGCATATCGGAGACGGCCAGTCATCATGCGAAATATCAACATATTGAGCGATCGGAACAACATTCTATGGCGTGAAATAAACTTAAAAGACAAAATCATTGAAATATTTTGAAAAAAAGATTGTTTATACATATAATTTAGCTTATCTTTGCGGCACTTTTTTCAACACTCCGTATATAACTACGACCCAAAATATAAACGCACTATGTATTGGACACTCGAACTCGCATCAAAACTCGAAGACGCACCCTGGCCCGCCACCAAGGACGAACTCATAGACTACGCCATGCGCTCCGGCGCGCCCCTCGAAGTCATCGAAAACCTCCAGGAAATCGAAGACGAAGGCGACACCTACGAATCAATCGAAGACATCTGGCCCGACTACCCCTCCAAAGAAGACTTCCTCTTCAACGAAGACGAGTATTAAGCAGAAATTTTAACACAAACGCCTTATAATCAATGGTCAAGCAAAATGTGATTTGTTTGACCATTGGTGTTTTTATATTATAGCCTGCCTAAAATATCTATTGAAAACCAGATAGTCATAAACCTTTTTATTAATAAATTTATCTAAATTTCGGGCCTTTATCGTGGATATTCCGATGTTTGTGAATATTGGAATAATGTCCTCTCATGGGTAATGCAACTGAGCCTGTCCCGTGTTAAACTATAAAAAACTTTGAGGTTTTTTTATAGTTTTAGATAACCTTGTCTATTGTGCTGTCGAAATCAGCCCCTTTGATATATCCGCTTTTCTGCTTGTTCAGTTTTATTTCAGTTAAAAGGCCTGATTGAACTAACTCCGAAAGGTCTTTCTTTGCCGTCGGTTGCGTAACTAACATTCTGCCGGCGATATCTTTGGCAGTCACTATCAAGTCGGCATCTTTTATAAACAAGTGCAGTATTGAGGCCTGACGCCTTGTAATTCCTCCAATTTTCAGCAATTGCACTTCATCTTTTTTCTGAGCAGTCTTGCGTTCGATATATGCTTTAAGCTCGTCAAAGGCTTTTTCAAGTGCATTTAAATGATACGTAATAAAGTATCCGATATCATTACCATCGGCTTCAGACTGAAGAAATGATTTCTCGTATGAAGCCTTTGACTTATATATGATTCTTGAAATCGAAAGGTATTCGGTAAGCCAATACCCTTCTTTCAGAAGATACCAATAGAAAATAGCCCTGGCCGTACGGCCATTACCGTCAGCAAATGGATGGAGGAAGGAGATAAAGAAATGCAGTATGGCTCCTTTGATTATAGGATGGATGAATACTGTTACTTCATTGGAATTGGCAAATTGACAGAACCAAGCAATAGCTGCCGGTATTTCTGTGAATGATGGCGGTGTATGAACAATCTCATTGGTAACAGAGTTTGCCACAACAACATTGTCGTTCTGCCTGAATCGTCCTGCATCTTCCGGATTATCCATTGTGTTGTAAGTCATCAATGAATGTATTTGAAGTAGAAATTCTGGGGTCATTGGCTGGTCCAGATTTTCAGAGAGGAACTGGATGGTTTGGTAATTGTTGTAAATCATCCATTGCGACTTATCCTTAGGTGTAATCTTATTTCGAAGCATTTCCTTAGCCACCTTTCGAGTAGTCGAGGCCCCTTCCATCTGGCTTGAAGAAATGGCTTCATCAATCACAGAGTTCATCAAATATATTTTGCGGCTATCGCGAGGTATGAGAGACTCACTACCCCAAGATCCGCCAAATTGCATGTCGAAATTATGACAGAGTCTGGCCATAGAATTTGTCATGCTGAAATGAATCCGGTAATTGGGATTCACTGTGATTTGATTACTCAAACGCAATTGTTTGAGCGCGGCCCAGATGTCTTCCGGGGTATCAAAGCCATTGATTTTCTTGTATTTCACCTTATTCCAGTAAGGGTACTCTTCCTGAAATTTACGAATTTCCTCCATCGATTCCGGAGTGAAAACTTCTGAAACTGACTTTGTGGCAGCGATATATTTGGGCGGTTGCTCTATCATACTCACATCAATTTATTTGTCCACAAAATTAGTAAAACTATAAAAAAATTGCAAATATTTTTATAGTTTTGTGCCATCGAATTTAGCGGCATCCCCCCGGTGAGATAGTCAGCAGGCTTATTGGTGAATAAACAGGAAGATAATTTCAAAGATGTATTGCATTTTATTGCTTTTATAGCAAAGTTTGCTTGTCCATTTTTCGTAATAATAGGCTAATCACCTGTACATCAACCCATTCACATCTCTCCAACAAGACGAGTATCAAGCAAAAAAATTTGATATAAATTCCTGCTTTTCGGATAGAATAATCGAATTTGTTTGCATATAAATCAGTCTTTAATCCGAGATGTGAGAATATCTGGAATATCCAAACAAACAGACAACTGTCTTCAACTTCCAATCAGCACAATATGGATGCTGATTGGAGTTTTTTGCTCATATATATTCTCCTATATTTCAGAAATATTAGGTAACTTTGTATATGGAATATACACAAGAGAGCAAATCGTCAATACAAAATACACCGAACAAGGGAGGGTGTTGCAGAACTCATGTCCATGAAGCCTCCGAGAATTGAATATTTTCGGC
>CABRGT010000028.1 GCA_902470475.1 uncultured Porphyromonadaceae bacterium
GGCCCTGCACGTCATAGCGCGCGAGCCGCCGCTGCCTGTCCGCGGCCGCCTGATGCCGACGCGCCGCTGCTGGTGAGCGGGCTGAATTCCGGACAGATGGCCGTTGGTTTTAATCAAGGGCCAGTTTGGCCTGCATGTTGCCCTGCTCGGCGGCCTTGTGATACCATTTTATGGCTTCGGATTTGTCAGCCGCAACGCCGTATCCCATTTCATAGCAGTAACCAAGATTATATTGTGCAGGAGCATATCCCTGTTCAGCAGCTTTGCGATACCAATTAACTGCTTCGGTATAGTTTTGTTCCACACCGGTTCCGTTTTCGTATGCGCAACCGAGGTTGAACTGTGCTTCAGCGAATCCCAAATCGGCTGAGCGCCTGAACCATTTCATAGCCAGGGCTTCGTTCTGTTCGACTCCTTCTCCGTAAAGATAAAGCAGTCCCAAATTGTAGCAGGCGTTTCTGTTTTGTTGGTCAGCGGCCTTGGTGTACCATTTTATGGCTTCGGCATAGTTATGCGGAATATCTTCATCATAGGTATAGATATATCCCAAAGCAAACTGGGCGTCGGCATGGCCTTGTTCGGCGGCTTTGCGAAACCATGTCAAAGCCTTTGCATGGTCTTGAGCGACTCCGTCGCCGTTGTAGTAACGCATAGCGAGGTCATACAGCCCTTCGGATGTCGTAGGTGCATTATCGGCTGACTGAGCAGCGGATATGACCGCAATTCCAATAATGAAAAGGAGAACCAGAAATTGTTTCATGTTAATAATTATTTGTATAGTTACAGAAAGTCGGCAGGGGATGCGGTGGTGCCCCGCGGTCGCAAATATAGACATAATTTTTTAATCTGCAAATATTTCGTGGGGGATGTGTAGATGTGTAGAATGACCGGTACGTGTGATGAAGACAGAAACAGGCGGGGTACGCCTGTTTTCTCTACTTTGCAGAGTGCCTTTGTCAATTACCCTGTGACGACTGCCGGTGGGTGTGAACTGATTGAGGGGGGCGGTTGTTAGATGGGTAGATATTCTTAAAAATTTAGGACTATGAACTCTCCATTCGCTTTCCGCCGCCGTGCGGCCGAGACTCTGACTTTGTCGCGCCTTTCGTTCAAGCCGCTCAGGTTGCCTGATATGCCGCTTGTGAACAGGTATCTGCAACGGTCGGGGTCGCGTGCGTGCGATTATACGATAGGCGGCCTGTATATGTGGATCGATTATTTCAAATATGAGTATTGCGTGGTTGACGACACACTGTTCATCAAGGGTGTGGACGAGGCCAATCCGTCGCTGACGGCTTTCATGATGCCTATAGGGTCGCTGACGCTCGGAGCTGCGATCGAGATGATTCGCGACTATTGCCGGCTGAAGGGTATCAGGATGATTTTTACGGCTGTGCCCGAGGACCGCGTGGATGATCTGCTTGACGCGCTCGGACGCTCGAGCCAGGTTGAGGAACTGCTCGACTGGAGCGACTATGTGTATGATATCAATTCGCTGGCGACGCTCACGGGCAAGCATATGATGAAGAAGCGCAACCATGTGAACCGCTTTTTCGCTGATAATCCGCACTGGCGGTTCGAGGCGCTGACGTTCGACATCCTGCCGGAGACGATGCTCTTTTTCGAGGGACAGAGTCATCCGGACAATCCGGAAATGACGCGCCTGGAGGCGTATGAGAACGCCCAGTGCCGCCGGGTGCTGGCCAACCTGTCGAGCTATCCGTTCGAGGGGGCGGTGCTGCGCGGCGAAAGCGGCGAGATCGTGGCGTTTTCGGTCGGAGAAGTGATCGGCGACACGCTTTATGTGCACATCGAGAAGATCAATCACGAGATTTCAGGCGCGGGCGCGGCGATCAACAAGCTGTTTTCGGCGTTCATGCTCCGGAGGCATCCGGCGCTGCGGTATTCGAACCGCGAGGAGGACTGCGGCGATCCGGGTCTGAAGCTTGCCAAGGAGTCGTACTATCCGATGATGAATCTGCGGAAGTATGATGTGATCGGATAATAGCCTGAGGTAACACATAAAAAGGTCACCGTGCGAGCCGGTGACCTTTTTATGTGTCGGTATCATTGGGGTATGTGAAGACTCGGTATCTTCACTCCGCGGGATCAGTTGGAGTAGGTGAATTTAATGCGGGGTGACGAGGCGAGGAAGTCGCGCTTGGCGAAGTCGTAGATGCCCATGTCGAATTCGAGTTCGGTGTCGCCCGGATCGGTGATGTCGAGCTGGCTGTAGGGTATGAACAGGGTGAAGTTGCTCAGGTCGACGCGGTCGGTGTCGATGACAAGGTCCTTGTTGACGGTGACCTGTCCGTCGCCGGCGCGGTACTGTCCGTCGACGTCCATCAGTGGATCTCCGTCGGCATAGTAGAACCATGCGACGATCTGTATGCGGTGGCGGTTGGCGTTGAGGATGTTGATCCTGGCATGAATCTCAAGGCCTTTCTCGCCGTCGACGACGGCGCCGTGCTGCACGGTGACGTCCTCAAGTGTGGCAACCGGTCCGCTGGTCTCCTGCGAGACGTTGACCTTGACGCGGCGTCCGGCGCCCTCGATGTAGAAGTATTCGGCGCGTGTGGTGTTGCCGCGGTTGGCCTTGTAGGTGGCCGTGAAGGAGTCGTCGGTCTTCTTGGTGAGGGTCATGAAGGGGGGCAGGTCGACGGGCTGCCAGTCGGCGTCGCTGGTCGATACGTAGTAGGTGACGGTGCCTCCGGTGGGGTTGAGGGTGATGGTGGGTGCGCTTTCGCCGTTGACGAGGAGGTAAGTCTCGTTGTCCTCGCGTTCGATGATGGTAGCGTAGGCGGTGTAGGCGTTCTCGTCGTCGATCCAGATTTCGTAGCGGTACTGTCCGGGCTCGAATTCGCTGTCGCGGCGGTGTCCGAATCCCATCATGCCGCCCATGTCGTTGTTCTCGCCGGAGAAGAACTGGTAGTCGTAGTACTGTGTGTCGCCGTCGGGAGCGATGTCCTTGGGCTGCATCAGTTCGCCGTTGGGCTTATAGATGCGCACGTGGATGTAGGCGTTCTTGTCGGCTGCGAGGCCGTCGTAGGAGATGAGGGGGCGGAGGAACCGCATCTCGTGGGCATAGAGAGGCTGTCCGGCGGGAGTGATGACGCTGTTGTCCCAGGCCACGTTGGTGAACTTGAGGTCGGTGATCTGGAGCTTGGAGCGTGCCTGTCCGGTCTCGGTGTTGCGCTTGGCGGGGCGGGGCGCACCGGCCTGGTTGAGCGAGATGCTTATGGTGGAGTTACCGTCGGCGACCTTCATGAGGCCCTGGCGTACGACCGTGGATGCGTTTGGCGCACAGGATATGACGATCTGGCTACCGTTGTTGGATTCGAGGGTGACCCAGTCGGGTAGCTGGGTGACTTTGGGTGTCCCGGTGGCGTCGGTGACGGCGAGGGTGATGTTGCCGCCGGCGTTCTCAAAGCGGCGGGAGAGGGCCTGTGACGAGCCGTCGATACGCATGCGCTTGCGGAGGGCGCTGATGCGGCGGTTGCACTGGGCCATGCCGTTGGAGATGGCCTGTTCGTCGGTGTCGGCGTTGTAGTTGATGTCGTTGCGGGCGGAGCGGAAGAGCGTGAGCGCCTGGGAGTACTGTTGCTCGGTTGATGCGCCCTTGAGTGCGGCCTGAGCCTTGGCGAGGGTCTCGTTGATGGCGAAGGCCGCGGCGGCGCCCACTACGAGAAGGATAAGGAGAGTGGAAAGCTTCTTGAACATATGATATGAGTCAGTTTAAAAATTTCGGTTAAGGATTTCGAGCGAGCCGCTGACGATCCGGAGCGAGAAAGGTCCGGAGCCGGGTTCGGATGACAGGTTGACGGTCATGGTGCGTCCGACGCCCTGGCGGACGGTGACGGTGGTGCTGCCGGATACGGTGCGTCCGCCGGCGGTGAGGGTGTAGTCGAGGCGTACATTGGGCAGTGTGCGGTCGCACAGGCCGGTGTAGCGGAGAGTGAGGGCGGAGCCGTCGACAGAGGCTGTGCTGACAGCCATGAACACGCCCGGTGACTTGAAGCGGCGTGCGAGGCCGTCGAGGCCTGAGAACACGCGGCTGTCGGAGGGGTTGACGAGGCCCGCGATCTGGTAGTAAGCAGCGGCGGTCTCGTAGTTGCCGGCCTCGGCCATGCCCGGGGCGCGGTCGAGGTAGAGCGAGCTGATCTCGTCGGCCTTGGAATCGAGGGCTGCGCGCAGGGGTGCGGGGTCGTTGTTCTCTTTCTCGGCCAGGAAGTCGTATTCCTTATAAAGAGCTGTGAGCGAGTCGAGCTGCTCCCGGGCGTCGACGAGAGCGAGGTATGAGTTCTTGTTGGCGGCGTCGATATTGCTGCGGCACTGGATGAACAGCTCGCGGTAGTCGGACGAAATGGTCTGGGTGTCGGCTTCCTCGGTGCCGTCGGGCGACTTGGAGGCGCTGATGAGGCTCATGATGTCTTCGCGGAACATGTAGACGCCAGCGCCGGCAATGGCGAGGAGCAGTATCACGGCCAGCGTGATGAAGAACCCCTTGTGTTTTTTGCCGCCGCCGCCGTCGATGACGGTGTCGTCGAAGGCTGAGTCGGGAGTCACGGTGTCAGTGGCGGCGGGAGCAGAGCCGTTCTGGGCCGCGAACCACTGGCGCCATGGGGTGGCGGAGCCTTTGAGGATGAGGTCGGTGTATTCGACGATCTGATCGGCCGTGGGGCGTTCCCAAGTGTCCTTGGCGAGGCAGGCCTGCATGATGTCGTTGAGGTTGGCCGAGTAGCGCGAGGTGTCGATGCGCGGGAGCTGTGCGCCGTTGAGCATCATGCCGCCGCCGTTGCCGGCGAAGGGGAGGTCGCCGGTGGCCATTTCGTAGATCGATACGCCGAGCGACCATATGTCGCTTGCCTTGACGGCGATGGGGTCGGCCTGGAAACGTTCGGGGCCCATGTAGGCGAGGGCGCCGGAGCCAACGGAGCGCTTGGACTGCTTGCGCATGGTGGAGCGCATCTTGCGGCTGATGCCGAAGTCGGTTATAAGGAAGTGGCCGCGGTCGTCGGCGAGGATGTTTTCGGGCTTGATGTCCTGGTGCAGGATCGGGGGCTCGAGATTGTGGAGGTATTTGAGACCGGCGGCGACGTCGTGGGTGAACTGCCAGATTACGCGTTCGTTGACCTTGCCGATCATCTTTGCGGCAGATCCTTTGGCGCAGTATTTCATTGTGAGGAATGGCCGGTGCTGCCAGATGCCGAAGAAGTCGGTGGTGAGGAGGTGTTCGTCGGAGAGGCCGAAAGTGATTCGGTATTCGTCCTTGAACTCTTCCTGTCCGCTTGCGTCGAGCGAGAGGTATAGCTTGACGGCAATTTCAATGCCGAGGATGGTGTCGTTAGCCATCCAGACTTCGCCGAAGCTGCCGCTGCCGAGGTATTTTCGGAGCTCATACCGGTCGGCAATGACCATGCCTTCTTTAAGTTCTGTTTCGTTCATCGTGGTTTATTGTGGAATTGCTTGATGAGGGGTCAGTTAAGGTTATTTGTCAGAGTTATCGGCTATTTTTGAGAAGCTGTCAATCTCTTCTTTTACTTTCTCGAGATTATTCCACTTCGGAAAATCTCTCAATGCTTTTAAAGCCTTATCTTTATTGTCTCCTGAGAGTTTGGGAATAATGTCTAATTCAAATGGACGAGCATATAAGGCGCATTCTGTCAAATAATTGACCTGGTTCTCAAATTTTACTCTATCGCCTGAGCCGGCATTATTAATCTTCCCCTTCAACGAAGATATATAATCATTCCAGTTAGTTACCTTGATATTGTCCAGTCTTCTGATAAGAGATTCTTTCCATGTGGGTTCGACACCTTTTGATGCAACGTGACTGATCATGTCGGGAGGAGTCTTGATGCCTGTGTCCTCGACGGGAACTATGTCGACGTCTGTGGCTGGGTTATGGGAGCCGTTGGTAGTGGGGATGTCCTTGCCGTCGGGTGAAGCGGGAGTCGTGGCCGGAGTGCCGTCGGGACCTGCGGGTAGCCGGGGGTCGGCGTCGGCCCGGTGTGGGTCGTCGCTATCGTAGCTGTCGACGGCGGTGCGGAGGGGTGTGTCGCCTTCGGAGGCGGTGAATTCGGCGCCTTTTTCGGTGCCTGTGAATGCTTTGACGGCGAAGAATACCGCGGCTGCGATGAGCAGGATGACCAGGGCGATGCCTATGTAGCGGCCTGCGTGGCTGCGGCGGGGTGCCTTTGCGGTGTCACCGGCAGTCTTCGGGGAGTGTCCGGCGGCCTTTGTGGAGGGCGCGCTGACGATCTCGGTGGCGGGCTCGTCGAGCAGTGCGGCAAGGCTTCCGGTGGGATCGGCTGCGGCCATGGTCTTGGCGTTGGGGGCGGCGGGCAGATCACCGTCGAACCGGGCGAGGAGGACGGTGACGTTGTCGTACCAGTCCTGGCGCTCGGCGGCTTCCATGAGGTGGTTTTTCATGGCGGTGAGGTCGCCGTAGTCGGCGGTCATGATGCCGTTGATGGAGTCGGATATGTCGCGCATTGGACGGTCGGGGACGACGCCGCTGAGGCCGTCGCTGCACATGAGGATGATGTCGCCGTCGTAGAGCTGCGATGATACGGTGTCGGGCTGCGGATTGGCTTCGGGGTCGCCCAGGGAGCGGGTGACGATGTTGCCCTGTGGATGTGAGAATGTGTCGTTGTAGGAGAGGATGCCCTTGCTGGCGAGTTCCTGTACGTATGTGTGGTCGCACGAGACAGGGACGAGTCCGTAGCGGGTGTTGAAGCGGTAGCAGCGCGAGTCGCCGAGCCATCCGACGGTGAGGATTCCGTCGACGATCCATGCGATGATGATGGTGGATCCCATGCCGAAGCGTTCGGGGTGGCCTTCGGCACCGGCCTTGACGCGGCGGTCGGCCTCGATGATGACCTGCCGGATGTATTCGGCGCGGGAGGTGTCGTCTTTCAGTATCGCGGGGGTGAGACGGTCGGCCCGGAAGAATTCGGCGATGGTGTTGACGGCGATTTCGGATGCGACTTCACCGGCATTCTGTCCGCCCATGCCGTCGGCGACGGCGAGCAGGCATCCCATTGGCGACAGTGCGACGGGAGTGTCGAGGCGGGTGGGACCTGAGATGTCGTCGGAGATGTCGTCGTCGACGTAGAAATTGTCTTCGTTGCCGTTCAGAGGCGCCTGGGCATCGAATTTTCCGGCGGCGTCGGAGTAGGCAACAAGCCGTAGATTGATCGTTTTAGTAGCCATTGAGCTGAAACATGTAATGATTGGGAAAACCGCCAGTGCAGTTTGGCGCAAAGATACGATTTTTTTTTCACATTACGCTGAGAATGACTAAAAAAGTGAAAAACGGGAGCGGAAATGAGCACGCGGGGCCTGCGTGCGGGCGCAGGCCCCGCGTGACGGGGGGATTCTCTGCTTTGCAGAGCGCCGTTGGCGATTACTCTGCTTTGCAGAGCGCCATTGGCGATTACTCTGCTTTGCAGAGCGTTTTCGGGGATTGTCCTGTGGGGATCAGTGGCAGCAGGAGCCGGAGTCGCAGGAACCGTCGGAGCAGTCGCCCGAGCAACCGCAGCCGCCGCAGCCACCGGAGGTGACCATCTTGATCTCGTCGGGGGTGGCGTCGCGAACGGCGGTCACCTTGCCTTTGAGGCGGACGACTTTACCGGCGAGGGGATGGTTGAAGTCCATGGTGACGGTGTCGTCGCCGACTTTGTCGACCACGCCTGTGATGCGGAATCCGTCGCCGGTCATCATGGGGAGTTTGGCGCCGGGGCGTACCATTTCGGCGTCGAATTTGCCGTCGACGGCGAAGATGTCCTTCTCGAGTGTGACGAGGTATTCGTCGGAGCGCTGTCCGTAGGCTTCGTCGGGCTGAGCGGTGACGTCGAACGCGTCGCCGACGGCCTTGCCTTCGAGGTCTTTCTCGAGGGGGGCTACCATGCCCGGTGTGACGCCGTAGATGACGGCTTCGGGGTCTTCGGTATCGACCTGGTGTACAAGTTCTTCTGTGCCGTCGGGGTTGACCTGGAAGAGGTCATAGACCATCTCGACGTATTTTCCTGGCTGGATTTTTTCCATAGTAATTTTGAGTTTTTTTGATTGCAGTTATTTATCTGTATAACAAAATCCGTGCCAAAAAGTGAAAAACGCCGCGGCGGGGCGGCGTTTTTCGCTATTGTGACATAATGGCTGATCAATAGTAGTAGTCGGGTTCGACAGCGGCGACAGAGTCCTCGACGGCGTAGATCTCGTCGGCGGTAGTGGCTTCGGAGCCGTTGAGGTTCTTTATGTACTGGCGGCCGTTTTCTTCGATTTCAGATGAGTAAGCGACGATCTCGATGGTGCCGTTGGTGGATCCTTCGTTGCTGGTGACCATGAGGATCATGTCGCCCTTGGTCATGAGCGCTCCGTAGGACTTGGTCTTGGCGTCGGTCTGGCTGATGAGCTTGAAGCCGTTGTCCTTGAGTTTCTTGACGACGGCGATGGAGCCGGCGTTGCCCCACTCGGTCTCGGTGGAGATGTTGATGATGAAGTTGCTGAGTTCGGTGCCTTCGCGCCAGTAGTCGCGGCGCTGGTAGTTGTAGTAGCCGTAGCTTTCGTAGGTGTAGTCGGCCATCGACTGGTTGAACCGGGCCTCGACGCTGATAGTGTACTTGTAGCCATTGATTTTGATGCTGTCAAGCGACACAGACGAGGTGTAGGTGTAGCGCGAGGGGTCGGAGAAGTGTACCGAGGGGGCTTCGCCGAGCTTGTAGTCGGCCACGCCGGCGTCCTTGATGAGGCCAACGATGTCGCTGACGGCGCCATCCATGTTGAAGTAGTCGCTTTCGACGCGGTAGCAGGTGCTGAACTGGGGACCGATTTTCTCGAAAGCCGCGCCCTTGAGGGGCTTGCCTTCCTTGTCGAGGAATTCATAGCCGGACTTATCGCGGCCTACGAGTCCATACTGGCCGAGCCATGCGGACGATTTGTAGCCGTCGAGGTCGATGACTTTCTCGCCTTCTTTGTTGAGAACGGCGCATTCGTCGTCCTCGCGTACAGAGATTATGAACTGGTCGTCGCCGTAGAATGAAATTTCGTCGTATTTGGCTCGGATTACGGTCTCGCCGTCGAAGTTGGCGACGCCGTATTTGTAGTCGTCATCGCGGAAGATGATGTATTTCTTGTTGTAGTCGCTGACGCTCTTGAACTTCTCGGGGCATTTGTAGACCTGCTCGCCTTTGGTGTCGAGGAAGATGTAGCGGTCGTTGTCGTCGCGGACGAGGATCATGCCGTATGCGAAGTGGTCGGTCTGGGGTGTGTGTTTGATCTTGAAAGCGGTCTCGCCTTTTTTGTTTATGACCATATACTGGGGGTCGCTGTCGTCGGCGCGGAGGGCAACGAGAGCGAGGCCTTCGGCAAATGATGCGGCCTGGTCGAACTTAGGTTCGATGATGCAAGATCCGTCGGTGGCAACGTAGCCGAATTTGTTGTCCTGGTCCTGTACGAGCAGGGTGCCGTCGCAGAAGCCGAGGTCGGAGCTGATTATTTCCTTGTTTTTGACGGGTTGGAGGGTGAACTTGACCTCGCCGTTCTTGTCGGCGATAGAGATGCGCTCACCTTTCTTCACGACGGGAATGAGGTCTTCGCTGAGGAAACCGACGGATCTGAGGCCTTCGAGGATGGCGGCAGGCTTCTTTTCGTCGAATTTATAGAGGGTGTAGCCTCCGTCCTTGCCTTCCTGTACGGAGAACAGGCCGCCGATGACCGACGAGGGCTGGTGTTCGAATTCATCGAGGAGGAACGTCTTGCCGTCGGGAGAGTAGAAACCCCAGTTGTCTTTGGATGTCTCGCAGACGGGGATCAGTTCGCTCTTGTCAAAGAGGTTGTCGCCGCCGGAACTTCCGCAGCCTGTGAGAGCGGCAGCGGCCGCGAGCAGTGCACAGATACTTTTGAATGTTTTCATTTGATTATGGTTGAGATGATTGAATAGTCGGCGGACAAAGATACGAAAAAGGCCGCTATTCTGCAAATATTGATTAAAATTGTGAAATAGTGTTGCGCGGCGGGGGGGTCAGCCGAGGTTCTGGAGATAGTCGGTGAGAGATGTCTCGCGGGCGAGTCCGAGCTTCTTGCGCAGGCGGTAGCGTGTCATCTCGACGCTGCGGTAGGAGATGTTGAACAGGGGTGCGATCTCCTTGCTGCTCAGACCCATCTTGAGGTAGCAGCAGACGCGGAGCTCGGTGGGCGTGAGACCCGGATGGCGCCCCTGAAGGTTCTTGGTGAAGTCCTCGTAGGCGGCGTCGAAGTTGTGCATGAACGTGCGCCAGTCGTCGTCGTGGCTGATGTTCTCGCGAATGAGGGCCTTGATGCGCGCGATCTGGCGCGAAGTGTCGGCGGGGTGTTCGGCCTGGGCGATGCGGTCGAGACGGTCGGAGATGTCGAGGAGAATCTCGTTCTTGCGCACGACGTTCATCGTGATGTTTGACAGCTCCTCGGTCTTGTGCTTGATGTCCTGCTCGAGCTGGCGGCCCTTGAGTTCGGCGATCTCGTAGTCCTTGAGCAGCGACTCTTCCTTGGCGTGGCGGCGCATGACGATGATTTCTTCCTCCTTGCGCGAGGCCACGCGCCGAGATGCGCGCAGAGCGATGCTCTTGACTCCCTTGTAGCTTAGGAAGAGGAAGAGGAGGGTCAGGAACATGTAGACGGCCTTGGCTGCAGTGGTACGGTACCAGGGCGGGAGTATCGAGAATGTCAGGACACGCTCGTCGATGGCTCGTGTGTAGGGGTTGAGTGCTCTGACGTGCATGCGGTATTCGCCTTCGCCGAGCTGGGTGTATTCCTTGGAGGTTGATTCCGACCAGGGACTCCAGTCGGTGTCGTAGTGTTCGAGGTAGAAGCTGTAGACGACGGGCTTGTCGGCACGGTATTCGGGGGCTATGGCCTCGAACAGCAGCGAGTTGTGGCCGTAGGGGAGGGTTATGGGGCCGGTCATGCCGCGCGGATGGAAGGTGATGGCCGAGTCGCCTTGTGCGACGACCGACTTGAAGAATACGCCGGCCGAGGAGGTGGGGCGGGCCGTCTGCCGGAGGTCGACGTCGAGGAAACCGTCCTGCATCGACACGATGAGGCGGTCGTCGCTGAGGAAGTTGAAGTTGTCGAATCCGGGGATAAGGCAGTCGGGAACGGGCGAGAACGACATTGTGTCGACGCGGGTGTCGCCGTCGGGGGTGCGGGCCGCGACCGTGGCGGTGTTGCCGGTGATGCACCATATGTCGCCACGGGGCGACACGTGAAGGCGTGGCGCGATGGCGATGCCGAATACGGCGTCGAGGCGTTCGTCGGGTATCATGCTCGTGCCGTCGGGTGCGAGGCGGTAGAAGCCGCCTTCGGTGGTGACCACGGGCGAGCCGTCGATGGCTATGACGCCTACATTGCGGTCGGTTGGCAGGCCGGACTTCGAGTCGAAGAAGCGGAGCGAGGAGAAGCGGACCTGCGCCGGATCAAGCCGCAGGCGGTAGATGCCTTTGAGCCAATGCGATATCCATATGTTGCCGTCGCGGTCCTCGGCGAAGTGGCCGCCGATGTCGCTGTAGCCTTCGACAGGGCCGAGGCTGGTCCAGCTGCCGTCGGGGCCGTGGTGCAGGAGGAAGAATCCGTCGTAGGACGAGACGAGGGCGTAGCCGGGATGGTGTCGGAGTGCCCTTACCGACCATGAACCGGGAATGTCGTCGTCGACCTGCCGGAAGTCGAGTCCGCGTCCGCAGCAGACTCCGGCGTCGGTGCAGACGAAGACGTCGTCGCCGATGAGGGTGATGTCCCAGACCTGGCCCTTGAGTATGGGGGTGAGGCGTGGCGGATCGGCGCTGTCGGTGTCGGGGTAGGGTGTGGCGAACAGGCCTTGGTTGGTGCCGAGGTAGAGCAGATCGCCGGCCCGGTGCGACATGTAACCGGCGCCGTGCGAGTCGGAGTCGCCCAGAAGGCTGTAGTAAGGCGAGTTGACAAGCACCTGGTCGATGCCGTTGTCGAGTCCGAGCCACAGATTGTCGTCGGGGTCGAAGTAGGTGGTCAGGACGGTGTTGTTCTGCAAGCCGGTCTCGATGTTGGCATATGAAGTGCGTCCGCCGCTGAAGCGGGTGATGACGGCTCCGCGGGATACGGTGCCGAATGCGTAGACGCCCGATTCTGAGCGCGATGCGCAGAATACCTGGTTGGCGCGCAGAAAGTCGTCGATGTCGGTGCGCAGCGGGTGCGACGTGCCGTTCTCGATGATGTGCAGGCCGTCGTAGTCGGTGACGGCCATCAGTGCGTTGTTGTAGGGCAGGATGGCGCATATGCGCACGTGGCGGTCGACGGGGAGGATGCAGACGGGTTCAATGCGCGTGTCGTGGAGTTCGGATATGGCGCCGCGTGCGGTGGCAATATATATGTGGCCGTTGATGCCGGCGGCGGCGGTGATGCGGTCGTCGACACGGACGGTCGAAAGCCTGGAGCCGTCGTAGCAGAAAATCGCGTTGTCGGCCTGAAACCACACCGCCCGGCTTCCGTCGATGGTGAGGATGCGCCAGATTTCCTTGAATTGTTTCGTGGATGCGGGCAGCGATGCCGAAAGGTTGGTGTAGCGGGACATGCCGGTGGCGGAGTCGGCGGAGAAATATCCGAATTCGTCGGAAGCGCCTACGTAGAGGCGCCGTGCGGTGCTGTCGACCAGGAGAGATCGGACAGTGGACTGGTTTTCGACGCCCGTGAGGCTCCAGTCGCGGCTGTCGAATGTGAGCAGGCCGTTCTTGTTGCCGAAATACATGATTCCGGCGCCGTCGCGTGCGATGGCCCATGTCTGTGTGCCTCCGCCGTGGAGATGGCGCGTGAAGCTGCGCACCATGGGGAATGACGCGCGCGCTGGAGTGCCGGCGGCGGCGACGGCGAGTGCGAGCAACAGGTATCGGAGCAGGCGCATGGTCGAGGACTGGAGTTGAGTTTTTCTGTCGGATTAAGGTTGCGTTATCGTTCAGTTTTTATCTGACAATGCAAAGATACGAAAAATGATCTGTTGTAGGCTGGCTGTAGGTATATGTTATAAAACATATTTTTAGTAATAAGTTGATAAATAATATTATAAAGTGTTATTATATAGTTGTTGTAGGGTTGTGAAAACGGCATTGTAGAGTTTTTGAGAGGCGAAAAACCTTGACGTGGGCAACTATAGTTAATAATTTTGCAACGGATTTCATTCAATACCGAAAACGGATTCCTGAGAAAGACGAACAATAACCAATCAAAAATAACCAAAAAATCTAAACCTACACAAAATAGGCATGGGAAAAAAGTTAATCATCTTGTTATTTCTGGTGATGTCGCTTCCGGCGCTTGCACAGGATGTGCTGACGGTGCGCGGAACGGTGACATCGAAGGAAGACGGTGAGCCGCTGATAGGCGCGACGGTGCGCGTGGTGGAGAACCGTACGAATGCCGTCACGACCGATTTCGACGGTAATTATTTAATTAATGTGAAAGCGGGCCAGACGCTGCAGTTCTCATACGTCGGCTGCGACCCGTTCGAGAAAAAAGTGACCGCCTCGGGCGAGCTGAACGTCGAACTCGGCGGCATCACCGAACTCGAGGAAGTGGTGGCCATAGGCTACGGCACGATGAAGAAAAGCGACGTGACCGGCTCGGTGACCTCGATCGCCAAGGAAAATCTGCAGAAGACACCGGCGGCTTCGCTGGCCAACGCGCTGCAGGGCCAGGCGGCCGGCGTGACGGTCAACTCGCTCAGCGGCCGCCCCGGCGCGCAGGCAGAGGTCCGCATCCGCGGCGTGGGTACGGTAAACTCGCCTTCGCCCATCTATGTGGTGGACCGTGTGATCACGGATGATATCTCATTCCTGTCGCCCAACGATATTGCCTCGACCGAAATTCTGAAGGACGCGTCGGCCACGGCCATCTACGGCAGCCGCGGCGCCAACGGCGTGATCATCGTCACGACCCGCTCGGGCCGCAACAACCAGCGCGCGCAGATCACCTTCGACGCCTATGCCGGTATCCAGAAGCGTTGGAAGAAGCTTGACGTGATGAACGCCAAGGAATTCGCCGACACATATGTGGCCATCAACGGCAATGCGGCCGCCAAGCGTGTGTATGCCGAGCAGGGCTTCAACCGCTGGCTTCAGCTCTACATGGGCGTGGGCGCGTCGCCTTACTTCCCTACGGTGTATAATGCCGAGACGAATCCCGACGGCTTCGACTATTCGGCTGTCGACACCGACTGGCAGGACGAAGTGTTCCGCGACGCATGGATCCAGAACTATCACCTGTCGATCGACGGCGGCGGCGACAAATTCACCTACTCGATGAGCGGCAGCTGGTTCAAGCAGGAAGGCACGCTGATGGGTTCGGACTACAGCCGCTTCACGGCCCGTCTGAACACGAGCTACCAGGCCACCCCGTGGCTGAAGGTGGGCGAGAATGTGTCGTTCATGGCTTCGGTGGCCAAGAATACATATGAGAGCGGCGACAACAACGCCTCGCCGATGGCCAACATGCTGACGGCCGCCTTTGCGATGGCTCCCTGGGACCCGACGCACTATCCGCAGGGCGTCGTGAACCGCAACGGCAAGGATCTGAGCGGCGGCATCGCGGCCGGCTCGAACTTCAAGAACGTGACCAACCCCTTCAGCATGCTCGAATACAACCATCCCCACGTGCGCAACGAGCGCTGGGTGGGCAATGTGTTCGCTGAGCTGACTCCGATCAAGAACTTCACGTTCCGCTCGACATATTCGTTTGACTACCGCATAACGACCAACCGCTCGTTTGCCGACGCATACGAGGTGTCGTCGTTCGACAAGCGCGAGGACAACTTCCTGTCGTCCGACATGGGCCGCCACTACTATTATACGGTGGACAATATCCTGACCTATGCCAACCACATCGGCAAGCACGACTTCTCGGCCATGGCCGGCCAGACCGTGGAGGAATACTCCTACTACAGCATCGGCGGCAGCGGCTCGAACATCCTCAATCCGGTCGACCGCAACTGGTATCTGTCGCAGGTGACGGACAACTTCTCGCGTCCGGGCGACAGCGTGAGCCGCAACCGCCGCTTCTCGTGGCTGGGGCGCCTGCACTACAGCTACGACGACCGCTATCTGGCTACCGTCAACTTCCGCGCCGACGGCTCGAGCAAGTTCCCCGAGAACTCGTGGGGCTACTTCCCCTCGTTCGCCCTTGCATGGCGCCTCAAATCGGAATCGTTCCTGAAAGACTTCACCCCGCTCACCAATCTTAAGCTGCGCCTCGGGTGGGGTAAGGTCGGCAACGACAATATCGGCAACAACGCCTTCCTCTTAACCATGTTCAATACCGGCCCGACGTTTGTCGACTACGTCTTCGGCCAGGATCAGCAGCTTGCAAACGGCGCCACCGTGCTGACGTGGATCAACCGCGGGGGCCACTGGGAAAATACCGAGCAGTGGAGTGTCGGAGTCGACTTCGGCTTCTTCCAGAACCGGCTTACCGGCTCGATCGACGGCTTCATCCGCGACACCAAGGACATGCTCATGAGCGTGACCGCTCCGGCCCATGTCGGCAACCGCCTGTCAGCCACCGCCAATGTAGGCCAGGTGCGCAACAAGGGTATCGAGATCACCCTCGAGCACCGCAACAACATCGGCAAGGATTTCTCGTACAGTATCAGCGGCAATGTGTCGTTCATCAACAACAAGCTCACGCACCTCAACGGCGGTTCGGTGATCCGTACGAACTACGACCAGGTGCAGGTAGTCGACGAGGGTTATCCGCTCTACTACTTCTGGGGCTACCAGTACGAGGGCGTCTACCGCTCTGACGAGGAGGCGCTGGCCCATCTGACGGCCTATGACGCCGGCAGCATCCCCTTCCACGCCGGCGACGCCCGCTACCGCGATGTCAACGGCGACGGCAAGATCGACGCCAACGACCGCGTGGACCTGGGCTCGTCGATCCCCTGGCTCAACTACGGCATCAACCTGGGCGCATTCTGGCGCGACTTCGACCTGCAGGTATTCTTCCAGGGCGTTGGCGGCAACAAGATCTACAACCAGATGCGCCACAATCTCGAGGGCAACGGCTCGCAGTCGGTGATATCGCCGATCATGGCCGACGCCTGGACGGCCGACAACCCCGACGGCTCGATCCCCAATCCGCGCAACTCGATCAATTACTACACCAGCGACCGCTTCCTCGAAAGCGGCTCATACTTCCGCCTGAAGAACCTTCAGATCGGCTACACCATCCCCAAGAAAGCCATCATGAAGGCCGGCCTGACCAACTGCCGCTTCTACCTCCAGGGAGGCAATCTGTTCACGATCACCAAGTACAAGGGCTTCGATCCTGAAGTCAGCTCCGGTGTCGACTACGGCAACTATCCTCAGTCGCGTACATTCATCTTCGGTGTAAACATCACTTATTAATCTGAATCAAACCAATGAAAAAAGCATATATAGCAGTACTCGCGGCCGGTGTGGCCTCCATGTCGCTCACCTCGTGCAACGACTGGCTCAAGGAGGACGGCCCCGGCACGAACAAGCTCGACGACTTCTTTATCAGCGGAGCCGTGGCTGTGCAGGCTGTCAACGCCTGTTACACCCCTCTGGCCTGGGAGTACAACAAGACCTATTTCTCGGAGTGGTATATCGGCGACATCGCTTCGGACGACGCTCTCAAGGGCGGCCAGAACGTGACCGACGACAACAATGCCTACGATATCGACAATTTCAAGGTCAACATCAACAACGGCATCCTGCTCGACTACTACCGTGCCAAGTACCAGGGCATAGCCCGATGCAACCTGGCCCTGCAGCAGGTGCCGCAGGTCGATCCCGACGATTCGATGACCGACTCGCGCCGCGACTGTCTGATGGGTGAGGCCTACTTCATGCGCGCTCTCTATTACTTCCAGCTTGTGCGCGTGTTCGGCGGCGTGCCCCTGGTCGATTTCGTGATCGATTCGAGCGACCGGTGGATACAGCCCCGCGCGTCGGTACAGGAAGTGTACGAGCACATAGTCGCCGACCTGAAGCTGGCCGAAGGGCTGCTGTGGAACCGCGGCGCGTATGCGGCGGCCGATCTGGGCCGTGCCACCCGCGGCGCAGCGCAGGCATTCCTGTGCAAGGCCTACCTTTATATGAAGGATTATGACAATGCATATCTTTGGGGCAAGAAGTGGGTCGACGAGCAGTACGGCAGCCAGTACACCCTGCTGAGCGACTACAGCCTTAACTTCCGCCTCGCCGGGGAGAATTCCTCCGAGAGCGTGTTCGAGATCCAGTACATGGAGGATCCGACCAGCGATTACGGCGACGCCAACATCGGCGGTTTCGGTTTCACGCGCGGCACATTCACCTCGATCCTGTGCCGTCCGCGCGCGTCGGTGCTCGGCGGCAAGCGTGGCTGGGGTTTCGACCATCCGACCCACAACCTCTATGCCGAATATGAGGCCAACGACCCGCGCCGCGAGCTCACCATCGGCCGCTTCGACGACGAGGTGTCCGAGGAGGTCGAGGTCAACTATCTCGGCAGCTCCTATTACAACATCAAGAACTCATATGCCGAGGGCGATGCATTCCCGAGTCTGTCGCATGACTCGCGCTCGCCGATGAACTACAAGCTCATGCGTGCCTCCGACGCACTGCTGCTCTACGCCGAGGCCTGCCTCGAGAGCGGCAAGGACCTGTCGGCCGCCAAGTGGGCCCTGAACGAGGTCCGCGGCCGCGCCCGCGCCATGGTCAACACTCCGTGTCTGCCCGACTTCCCCGGCTACGGCTATGCCGACACCGCCGATGGCCTGCGTGCCGCGCTCCGTCATGAGCGCCGTGTGGAACTGGCTATGGAAGGCCACCGCTGGTTTGACCTTGTGCGCTGGGGTATCGCCTATGAGGTGCTCGACCGCGACAACGGCTCATACGGCCGCACCGAGACCGAAGAGGCCCGTGCCGAGATGGCCAACTTCATCAAGGGTAAGAACGAGCTCTTCCCGATTCCGTCGGAGGAAATCAATCTCAACCCCATGGAGCAGAATCCCGGATATTGATAAGGTTTCCGATCCCAATAATTTCCCAAACCGCGGCCTGCCCCTAGGGCAGCCCCGACGGGGCAGGCCGCGAAATCAGATAACGAACTTCAAAAACAAAAAACTACATAACCGATTATTAACCAAATTTCAAAACAAACTGACATGAAAAAGTTTACTCTCGTAGCAGTCGCATGCGCACTGGCCGCAACATCGGCATCCGCACAGTATACGGTAGACCCGACCGTAGAAACCGTCCTCGGTAAGGGCAAAGTCACAGAAGTGCAGTATATAGCACTTGACGCAGCTTCCGTAAAGGCATTCGAGGATCAGGGCGCGACCGTGACACTGGTAGGCCCCAACGGCGACAACCAGAACCTGTGGGTGTGGGACAACACATTCGGTGCAGGTGACAGCAGCTATCCCGGCGTAGGCATGCACTTCGACGGCTATGCATCGCTTACGGTAGGTACTGTAGGCTGGTCGGGCGCAGGCTATGCCATCGCGGCTCCCGGCATCAACACCTCCAACTGGAACGACGAAACCCGTTTCCACCTGGCATACATGTCGCCCGGCACGGTCTGCCCCTCTGTAGGCCTGATCATCGCTGACGGTCCTGACGGCGCCGAGGGCTACGGTCCGGCCAAGGTATCCCTGGGCAGCGCCTTCAATGACAACGGCACGGCATTCCCCAGCATCGGTACCACCAGCTCGGACGACTGGCAGGCTGTCGACATATCCTTCGGTGACCTGAAAAAGCTCTTCCGCGGCTTCAACTACAGCGCTACCACCGGCTGGACCGGCAACCTGATGTCGTTCCTGTGCGGCGGCGTGACCGGCCAGACCATCGCTTTCGACGCAGTTTACTTCTACAACTATGAGAGCGACGGTGTCGATGATATCGAACTGAACGATGAAAACGCTCCCGCCGAATACTTCAACCTCCAGGGTGTGAAGGTCGCAGGCGAACTTACCCCCGGCCTGTACATCGTGCGCAAGGGCAACACCGTGAGCAAGGTGACTGTAAAGTAAGTACTTCATAGATTTCTAACTGACATGCGGGGCGGCGGCCCGGTGAATGGTCGCCGCCCCTTTCACGAAAAACACATTCCCGCGGGCCTCGTGCCCATCCCTGTAAGGATTACAGAGATACGGTTGATAACGGTAAATTGATTGCTTTTTAGGTTTTTTGCTTTCAAACGGGGCCGAACGGCCAGCTGTGTCGGCCCCATTTTCTCCGAGCGGACAGCTTCAGGCGTGAGGCTGTGTCCGAGACAGCATTCTTATCATATGGCAACTGCGGCCGCGGCCCGTTCCGGGCAGTGGCAGGCTGTCGCCGACTCTCTTTGCGACGAGTCAATCCTATAACTCCGACAATAATTAATACGACATAGACATATGAAACTCAGAATATTCACAATACTTATGGCAGGCGTGGCCGCGATGCCCGCCGTGCGCGGCGCCGAGCCTCAGGAAGGTTCGGGCGAGACCGACGGCTACCGCCTGGTGTGGCAGGATCTGTTCGACAACGGCACCCTCAATGATCTGCGCTGGAACGTGGAGCAGAACGCCGACGGCGGCGGCAACCACGAACTGCAGTACTATGCCGACCGTCCCGAGAACGTACACGTCGGCGACGACGGCCAGGGCAACGGATGCCTGATACTGACCGCTCGCCGCGAGAATCTCGGCGGCCGCTCGTTCACTTCGGGCCGCGTCAACTCGCGCGACAAGGTAGCCTTCACCCACGGCAAGGTCGAGGCATCGATCAAACTGCCCGCGACGGCCAACGGCCTGTGGCCTGCCTTCTGGATGATGGGCAATGACTACGGCGAAGTGGGATGGCCGCGCTCGGGCGAGATAGACATCCTCGAGATGGGCAACGCCGACGGTATACGCAACAATACCCAGGACCGCTACTTCAACGGCGCAATGCACTGGGGCCAGGGATGGCCCGCCGCCTCGTACGCCCGCGCCAGCACCAAGAACTACTCTCTGCAGGACGGCGAGTTCCATCTCTTTACGGCCATATGGGACGAGAACGAGATGCGCATGTACGTCGATCTCGACCGGCAGCCGATGCAGACTCCCTATTTCCGCATGGGTATCGTGCATGACGATCCTGCCAACGAATGGTCGCCCGGCAATTATTTCCACAAGCTCAACTTCATCATCTTCAACATGGCCGTTGGGGGCGACTTCACCGGTATTCACGAGCCGGAGAACATCACGGCCCTTAACGAAGCCAACGGCAACGAGGCCTCGATGTACATCAACTATGTGAAGGTGTATCAGAAGGGCACGCCCGACGAGGATCTTTACACCGTTGTTCCCGGCGACGAGGCTTCGGTGGCCGATGTATCGGCCGAGAGCGCGCAGATCGCGTTCCGCTCAGGCCGCGTCACGGCTCCGGGTGCGCAATCGGTGGCCGTGTATGACACCACGGGCCGCCAGGTAGCTTACGCCGAGGGCGACACCCTCGCGACGGACGGCATGGCCCCCGGCATATATGTAGTGGCTGCCGGCGGCTCCACACTCAAAATAGTAATCCGGTAAGCGGCGGGTAAAATGAGAAGAATCATCATCACATCGACGCTCGTGGCCGCGGCACTTGCGGCCTGCGCCCAGATTCCGAAGCCAACGCGGCAGTTCACGGCCGATCCGGCCGGTGTGTCGCTGGTGTGGGCGGAGGAATTCGAAGGCGACTCGCTCGACCGCAGCGTGTGGAATGTCGAGATCAACGGCACCGGCTGCGGCAACAACGAGCTGGAGCATTACGTCGACTCGCCTGAAAACGTGTCGCTGTCCGACGGCAACCTGGTCATCACGGCCCGTCGCCGCGCATTCGGCAGCCATGCCTTCACGTCGGGGCGGCTCAACACGCTCGGCAAGTTCGACTTTACGTACGGCATCGTGGAGTGCGCCGTGAAGCTGCCTGCGACGGCCGACGGCCTGTGGCCCGCCATCTGGTTCATGGGATCCGACATCCGCGACAACGGGTGGCCCTACTGCGGCGAGACCGACCTCCTGGAGATGGGACATGCCGACGGCATCGCGGCCGGCAAGCAGACGCACCTGTTCAACGGCGCCCTGCACTACGGTACGGACGAACACGTGCAGCAGGTAGGCGCGGCGAGCAGTCCGGTGAGCCTTCAGGACGGACAGTACCATCACTTCTATCTGGTGTGGACTCCCGAAGCCATCGACATGTATGTCGACGAAATGGAGGACCCGTACCTGTCGGTCGACATCACCGACCGTGACAATCCCGCCTCTCCGGGATATTATTTCCACAAGCCCAGCTTCATCCTGCTCAATCTGGCCGTGGGCGGCGATTTCACCGGCATCCACGACCCCGAGGCCGTCACGGCGCTTGGCGCCGATGACCAGGCGTCGATGTATGTCGACTATATACGAATTTACCTACCGAATAACCAACTAATAACAGAAAAATGAAGATCTACAGGCTCATAACCGCCGCAATGCTGGCTGTCGCCTCTACGGCCGCCGCCATCACTCCGGCACAGGAAGCCCGCATTGACGAGCTGATCTCGTCGATGACCATGGCCGAGAAGATCGGCCAGCTCAACCAGCTTTCAGGCGTCGGATACGCCGACTACATGGTCGACGCCGTCCGCAAGGGCGAAGTCGGATCGCTGCTCAACGAAGTCGATCCCGTCACCGTCAACCGCCTGCAGAAGGATGCTGTCGAGAACTCGCGACTGGGCATACCGCTGATATTCGCCCGCGACGTAATCCACGGCTTCCGCACCATGTTCCCGATTCCGCTCGGACAGGGTGCGACGTGGAATCCGGCGCTCATCGAGCGTGGCAGCGCCATCGCCGCCCGCGAGGCCGCCTCGACCGGCGTGCGCTGGACGTTTTCGCCGATGGTCGACATAGCCCGTGATGCCCGCTGGGGTCGTATCGCCGAGGGCTACGGCGAGGATCCTGTGCTGACGTCGGCCATGGGTGTGGCGGCAGTGCGCGGCTATCAGGGCGACGATCTGTCGAAGCCCGGCACCATGGCCGCCTGTGTGAAGCACTTCGCCTGCTACGGCGCCGCCGAGAGCGGCCGCGACTATAACACGACGTGGGTGCCGACCTCACTGCTTCACGACGTGTATCTGCCGCCCTTCAAGGCCGGAGCCGATGCCGGAGCGGCCACGTTCATGTGTTCGTTCAACGACATCAACGGCCTGCCCTCGTCGGCCAACGCGTACCTGATGCGCGAACTGCTGCGGCATGAATGGGGCTGGGACGGCCTGATAGTGAGCGACTGGAACTCGATCAGCGAGATGATCAACCACGGCTACAGCGCCGACCGCCTCGACGCGGCCCGCGCCGCCTCGCTCGCCGGTGTGGATGTGGACATGGAAGGCCATGCCTACCTGCCGCATCTGGCCGAACTGGTCGAGGCCGGGCAGGTGCCGATGAGCGTTGTCGACGACATGGTGCGCAACGTGCTGCGCCTGAAGATGCGTCTGGGCCTGTTCGACAATCCCTACGTCGACATGGCCACCGCCAACGACTTCTATTCGCCCGAGGCCCTGGAGGCTGCCCGTGTCACCGCCGAGGAAGCCACCGTGCTGCTGGCCAACAACGGCGTGCTGCCGCTTAAGTCGCCGCGCCGCATACTTGTGACCGGCCCGATGGCCGACGCGCAGCACGACCAGAACGGCACGTGGTCGTTCGACATGGAAAAGGAGCACACCGTGACGCCGCTGACCGCGCTGCGTGAGATGTACGGCGACGCCGTGGTCTACGTTCCCGGCCTGGCTTACTCGCGCGACCGCTCGAC